>JAIXWP010000135.1 GCA_027491215.1 Flavobacteriales bacterium
ATAAGACGCTTGATGCTCATTTGAACTTCAGAACGAAGAGCTCCTTCTACCTTCACTTCATTAGTGATCATACCACGGATCTTAGAAAGATCGTCGTCATCCCACTCTTCTACTTTCTTGTTCACGTCAATTCCGTTATCTATAAGAATGCGGCGAGCTGTGCTACGTCCGATACCATAGATATAAGTGAGGCCAATTTCTCCTCTTTTTTTACGCGGTAAATCGATACCTGCTATCCTTGCCATTTTTCAATATATGGTTAGTCCCTACGTTGGGAAGTTTTTATCCTTGTCTTTGTTTGAACTTTGGGTTCTTTTTGTTGATTACATAAAGCTTTCCTTTTCTGCTTACGATCTTACAATCAGCGGAACGCTTTTTCAACGATGCACGTACTTTCATTGTAGTTCAAATAATTATTTATAACGGAAGCTAATTCTTCCTTTTGTCAAATCATAGGGAGACATCTCCACTTTCACTTTATCCCCTGGTAGGATTCGGATGTAGTGCATCCTCATCTTTCCTGAGATATGGGCAATAATAACGTGACCATTCTCTAATTCAACGCGGAACATAGCATTTGATAATGCCTCCACGATGACTCCATCCAACTCTATTGACGTTTGTTTTGCCATATTTTAATTCAAGCCTAATGCTTGTTCTATCCATTCAAAGCTCGATAGTATCTCAGCCTTATCTTTACGTACTACTATGGTGTGTTCATAGTGAGCGCTTGGTTTTCCATCTGCTGTTTGAATTGTCCATCCATCTTTTAATTGACGAACATTTCGAGTGCCTAAATTAATCATCGGTTCAATCGCGATAACCAATCCTGCTTGTAGTTGCAATCCTGAACCTCTTCTTCCGAAGTTTGGAACTTCAGGAGCTTCGTGAAGGCTCTTTCCAACACCGTGTCCAACTAGTTCTCTTACCACTCCATAGTTATGAGATTCCGCATGATTCTGAACAGCGAAGGAGATATCTCCGATACGCTTTCCAGCAACAGCTTGCTCGATGGCTAGGTAGAGGCTTTCTTTGGTCACCTTCATCAATTGTTTGATTTCATTTGAAACCTCTCCAACTGCGAATGTGTAAGCAGAATCCCCCCAGTACCCGTCTTTCACTACACCGATGTCGCAAGACACGATATCACCTTCTTTCAAAGGGATATTGGTAGGAAGTCCGTGAACTACTGCACTATTAACGCTCGCACAAATCGAATTCGGAAAATCATTGTACCCAAGAAAACCTGGATAGCCTTGATGATCGTTAATGAATTCGTAAGCTACCTTATCAAGCGCAAGAGTTGTAACTCCTGGTTTAATAAGCTTTGCAAGCTCAGCTAATGTTTTTCCAACAAGTAAAGAACTTTGTCTGATGAGTTCTATCTCATCATCGGTTTTGTAAACCGGTTTATTCACAATAACTAATATTAACCTGTTATACCGCCAGTGCTAATCGCGTTGGTATTTCTTCCTCTTACTCGACCAGACTTCATAAGTCCATCATAGTGACGAGAAAGCAAGTGACTTTCGATCTGTTGTAACAGATCCAAGATCACTCCAACCGTGATTAACAGTGATGTTCCACCGAAAAATTGTCCAAACAATTGTGACTTAGTCAAACCAACTATCATTACAATCGCAGGCAAAATTGCGATAAGGGCGACAAATATACCACCAGGAAGGGTAATATTCGACAAAACTTTATCAATGAATTCTGCAGTTGGCTTCCCAGGCTTAATTCCAGGGACAAAATTTCCGTTTCTCTTCAAGTCATCCGCGATTTGGTTAGGGTTAGTAACAATCGCAGTATAGAAGAACGTGAAGAGGATAATCATTACAAAAAGTAATATATTATAGCCTACTCCCTGGAAGTCTGTAAGACTTTGAAGGATTTTGTTATCTCTAAAAGTTTCAGAGTTCTGAAGTAATGCTGGTAAGAACATGATCGCTTGAGCGAAGATGATTGGCATTACACCAGCGCTGTTAACACGAAGTGGGATGTAAGAACGTGCTCCCTCACCTTGTGGCATGAAGCCAGTGCTTTGAGCCATCTTAGCCATTTGAACAGGAATTCTTCTGATTGCTTGAGTGATTGCAACAACAGCACCAATGATTAGTACTAAGAATGCAAGTTCAATTAAGAAGAAGAAAACCGTTTGTGATGTAGCTTCTGTATAGAATCCTCTTGGAATATCGGATACGATACCAATCATGATGATCAAAGAAGTACCATTACCGATTCCTTTATCTGTGATTTTCTCACCTATCCACATTACGAATAATGTGCTGCAAGTAAGGATAATCACAGATGTAACTGTCCACATTGCACCGTCTGGATGAGCTGCATCGTCAACGTATTGAGTAATGTAGCTTGGAGCCTGAACGATAGCGATAGCAATTGTCAGGAAACGAGTCCATTGATTGATTTTCTTACGTCCACTTTCGCCATCCTTTTGGAGTTTTTGAATGCTAGGCACTGCAAGTCCAAGAAGTTGGATAACGATCGATGCAGAGATGTACGGCATTACACCTAAAGCAAAGATGGAAGCACGACTGAACGCGCCTCCTGTAAAGAGACCAAGGAATTGGAGGATACCACCCTGTTGACCTGAGTCGAGTTTGGAGGCATCAATACCAGGAAGGATAATAAAAGATCCAATTCGGTAGACGAGCAATAACATTAACGTAAAGCCGATTTTCTTTCTCAGCTCTTCGTGTCTGTATATATCCCCTATTTTCTTGATAAATTCTTTCATAAAAGTCTTAGAGTGTAGTGACAGTACCGCCTAATTTTTCAATCGCATCTTTAGCAGTTGCAGAGAATCCGTGAGCTGAAATGTTCAACTTACCTTTAAGTTCTCCACGACCTAGGATTTTCACTAAGTCTTTTTTACCGCAGATACCGTGTTCAATAAGTGTATCAATATTGATTTCGGTGATGCTATACTTTTCAGACAAGAATTGAAGTGTATCAAGGTTGATACCTTTGTATTCTACGCGGTTGATGTTCTTAAAGCCGAATTTTGGAAGACGACGTTGAAGAGGCATTTGACCACCTTCGAAGCCGATTTTGCGTTTTGTACCTGAGCGTGAACCAGCACCTTTGTGACCACTTGTAGAAGTTCCACCGTGACCAGAACCTTCTCCGCGTCCAATACGCTTGCGATTCTTTACAGATCCTTTAGCAGGCTTTAGTGTATTAAGATTCATATCAATATCCTTTTTAGGAGGTAATCAATTATTTGTATTCCACTTTAAGCAGGTGGCTAACTGCGCGAATCATTCCTTCGATGTTTGGAGAAAGATCCTTTTCCACAGGTACATTTAGTTTTTTGATACCTAGAGCTTCAATCGTCAATTTCTGACGTTTAGGCTGGTCGATAGCTGAACGTACTTGGGTGATAACAACTTTTGCCATTTCTATAATGTATTAACCGTTGTATACTTTTTCAAGAGAGATACCTCTCATTCTAGCAACATCATGAGGATTTCTCAAGCGAGAAAGTGCATCAAGAGTAGCTTTTACTACGTTGTGAGGGTTAGAAGAACCTTTAGACTTAGCTAATACGTCCTTAACACCTGCAGATTCCAATACTGCACGCATTGCACCACCTGCGATAACTCCAGTACCTAGAGAAGCTGGTTTGATGAATACACGAGCACCACCGAATTTGCCATCCTGTTCGTGAGGGATAGTACCTCTGTGAATTGGAACTTGGATTAGGTTTTTCTTAGCGTCTTCTACTGCTTTAGTTACAGCTTCAGAAACTTCCTTAGATTTTCCTAGACCATGGCCTACTACTCCGTTTTCATTACCAACTACCACGATAGCTGCGAATCCGAAAGTACGTCCTCCTTTTGTCACTTTAGTAACACGATTAACGGCTACTAGGCGATCTTTTAATTCTGTTTCGCTTGAGCGAACTGTTCTTGCGTCTGCCATGAGTTCTATTAGAATTTAAGGCCTGCCTCGCGGGCTGCTTCGGCCAATGATTTGACACGTCCATGATATAAGTAACCACCACGATCGAAAATTACTTCTTCGATACCAGCTGCTTTTGCTCTCTCAGCGATTTGCTTTCCGACCAATTTAGCTTGTTCGGTTTTAGCAATTTTCTGAGCATCTTTCATAGAAAGAGACGAAGCAGATGCTAGGGTTACTCCTTTTAGATCATCAATGATCTGGGCGTAAATTTGGCTATTGCTGCGGAAAACTGAAAGACGAGGTCTTGAGTTAGTTCCTTTAACAGTAGCTCTAATTCTTGTGCGAATTTTTGCTCTACGAGCTTCTTTGCTGAATGCCATTGCTTGTATCTATTATTTAGCTGCTGACTTACCAGCTTTTTTGCGTACAAATTCTCCAACGTAACGGACACCTTTTCCTTTGTAAGGCTCCGGAGCACGAAGGCTGCGGATCTTAGCAGCAACTTGTCCTAATAGTTGCTTATCAAAACTTTCAAGTTCGATGCTTGGGTTTTCACCTTTTTCTGCTTTTGCAGAAACTTTGATTTCACTTGGAAGTTCGAATACGATTGGGTGAGAGAAACCAAGCGTTAGTTCTAGCTGTTGGCCAGTTGCTTTAGCTCTATAACCTACCCCGATCATTTCGAGATTTCTTTTCCATCCAGTGCTCACACCAACAATCATGTTGTTGATTAGAGAGCGGTATAGACCGTGTTTAGATCTTGCGTCTCTGTGATCACTTGTTCTTGAAAGGGTGATTTGACCATCAGCGATATCGATTGAGATTGCTCCATCGATTTCTTGATGTAATTCCCCTTTTGGTCCTTTCACCTTAACTACACCGTTAGCGAAAGAAACTTCCACTCCTGATGCGATGGTGATGGGTGCTTTACCTATCCTTGACATTGGTCAGTAATTTAATCTTGTTCTTAATATACGTAGCACAATACTTCTCCACCTACGTGGTCACGGCGAGCTTCTTTGTCAGTCATAACACCACGAGATGTTGACATAACAGCGATACCTAGTCCGTTTAGTACGCGTGGCAGCTCTTCAGCACCTGTGTACTTACGGTGTCCTGGAGACGAAATTCTTTCGATTTTCGTGATAGCTGGAGTTTTTGTTTTTGGGTTGTACTTCAAAGCTATTTTGATAGTACCTGGTTTTCCTTCCTCGAACTTGTAGTTAAGGATATATCCTTTTTCGTGAAGGATTTTTGTAATTTCCTTTTTCAAATTAGAAGCTGGGATTTCAACCACTTTGTGGCGAGCCATCTGAGCGTTTCTAATACGGGTAAGGTAATCTGCTATTGGATCAGTAAACATTGTTACGTCTGTTTCTTAAGTTATAAATATTACCAGCTTGCTTTTTTAACTCCTGGGATTTTACCGTTTAAGGCAAGTTCACGGAATTGGTTACGGCAAAGACCGAATTGACGCATGTAACCACGAGGGCGACCAGTCAATTGGCAACGGTTGTGAACACGAACCGCGCTGCTGTTTTTTGGGAGCTTTTGCAATGCGTCCCAATCTCCTGCAGCCTTCAACTCTTCGCGTTTAGCTGCGTATTTTTCAACCAAAGCGATGCGTTTACGCTCGCGGGCTTTCATTGATTCCTTAGCCATGGTATTCTTTAAGTGGTAATATTATTTTGTAAATGGGAATCCGAATTCTTCTAGTAGAGCTTTAGCTTCTTCGTTAGTTCTAGCAGTAGTGACGAACGTAATGTCCATACCATTGATAGCCTTAATTTTATCTAGATCGATTTCAGGGAAGATGATTTGTTCTTTCACACCGAATGTGAAGTTACCTCTTCCGTCGAATCCAGTAGCTCTTACTCCACGGAAGTCACGAGTTCTTGGCAAAGATACAGAAATTAGACGATCTAAAAATTCGTACATTCTGTCACCTCTTAGGGTCACCTTTGCTCCTACTGCAACACCTTTACGGAGTTTGAAGTTAGAGATATCCTTAGTAGCGAGTGTTGCCACCGCTTTTTGTCCGCTGATAAGCGTCATTTCGTCAACAGCTGCATCGATAAGTTTCTTATCTGCTGTTGCTTTACCTAAACCTTGGTTCAAGCAAACTTTAACGATACGAGGCACTTGCATGTTCGAAGTGTATTCGAAACGAGCCATTAATTTAGGCGCAACTTCCTCACTGTATTTTGTTCTTAGACGTGGTGCGTAGCTCATTTGAGTGTCTCCCCTGATTTTTTAGAATAGCGCTCGAGTTTTCCTTCAGAATTTTTTCTGCGGCCTACGCGAGTTGCGTTGCCTTTAGTATCGATCACCATCAAGTTGCTGATGTGAATTCCGGCCTCGACTTTCTCGATACCGCCTTGTGGGTTTTGTGCAGAAGGCTTGCGGTGTTTAGTCACAATATTCACACCTTCTACGATTGCGCGATCGTTAGAGCGGTCCACGCTGGTCACACGAGCTTGTTTGCCCTTGTGCTCACCTGAGGTAACCACTACTGTATCGCCTTTTTTTATTTTGAGTCGCTTAAACATCGCTCTGTTTTTTTACTGATTAAAGTACTTCTGGGGCTAATGAAACAATTTTCATGTAGTCTTTCTCACGCAGTTCTCTCGCCACTGGACCGAAGATACGTGTTCCACGTAATTCACCTTGGTTGTTAAGGAGAACGACAGCATTATCGTCGAAACGGATATAGCTACCATCTGCTCTTCTTACCTCTTTTCTAGTGCGAACGATTACTGCTTTAGAGACAGCACCTTTCTTCACGTTACCGCTGGGAAGTGCATCCTTTACGGTAACCACGATTTGGTCACCCAGCGAAGCGTAGCGGCGGCGTGTACCACCTAACACACGGATCACGAGAACTTCGCGTGCTCCGCTGTTATCAGCTACTTTTAGTCGAGACTCATTTTGTATCCTAGCTCAAAAACTTTTTTACGGCTTATTTAGCCTTTTCGATAATCTCTACCAATCTCCAGCGCTTCAATTTGCTGAGCGGACGAGTTTCCATTATTCTTACTGTGTCACCGATTCCGCACTCCTCTTTTTCGTCATGTGCCATGAACTTTTTAGAGTGCTTAACGAATTTACCGTATTTTGGGTGCATCACTTTCGTTTCAACAGTCACCACTACGGACTTATTCATTTTATTGGAGGTAACTACCCCAATTCTTTCTTTACGGAGATTCCTTTCCATTACAAGGATCCTTATTTAATGTTTTTTCTTTCGTTTAAAACCGTCTGCATGCGTGCGATATCACGGCGCTTAGCGCGGATAAGCATGGGGTTTTCTGTTCCTGCGATGTTATGGTTAAATTTCATTTTAGCCAAGTTCGCATTTTCTTCCTTGATTTTCTCAAGGATGTCATTATCTGACATATTTCTAACGTCTGCAGCTTTCATTGCTGTAATTATTATTCTACGTAATCAGGTCGAACGATGAATTTGGTGCGGCAAGGCAATTTTTGTGCTGCCAAGCGCAGAGCTTCTTGAGCCACCGCCAGTGGAACACCTTCTGCTTCGAAAAGGATTCTTCCTGGTTTGATCACTGCTACCCAGTGATCAGGGGCCCCTTTACCCTTACCCATACGAACTTCCGCTGGTTTGGTAGTGATTGGTTTATCTGGGAAAATGCGGATCCACACTTTACCTTCTCTTTTCATGAACCTTGTAAGTGCAACACGGGCAGCTTCAAGCTGGCGTGAAGTGATGAATCCTTCGTCCAAGGTTTTGATTGCGAAGCTACCGAAGGCTAATTGAGATCCGCGGTGAGCGATACCTTTAATTTTGCCTTTCTGCTGCTTTCTGTATTTCGTCCTTTTTGGCTGTAACATGGTCGTTTATCTTGACTCAGTTTCTATTTCTTGTTTATCCGCGGCCTTTTCTTTCGCCACCGCGTGAATTACCACCTCTGCGGTTGTCGCGTCCACCACGATCATCTCTTCCGCTTCTCTCTGGAGCACCAGTACGCTTTTGCGTAGTAGCTTGTCCAAAGTTTGGGCTTAGATCGCGCTTTCCGTAAACTTCTCCGCGGCAGATCCATACTTTCACACCGATACGTCCGTAAGCTGTGTGAGCTTCTGCGTGATGATAATCGATATCAGCGCGTAGTGTATGAAGTGGAGTACGTCCTTCCTTGTATGTCTCAGAGCGAGCGATTTCAGCACCGTTCAAACGGCCTGCGATCGTTACTTTGATACCTTCAGCACCCATTCTCATAGAGCTTCCGAGTGACATTTTCGTTGCACGGCGGTAGCTGATACGACCTTCGATTTGGCGACAGATACCGTCTGCTACTAAGCGAGCATCCAATTCTGGGCGTTTAATTTCGAAGATGTTGATTTGAACATCCTTGCCGGTAAGTTTTTTCAACTCTTCCTTCAGTTTGTCCACCTCTGATCCAGCTTTTCCGATAATTACACCTGGTCGGGCAGTATTGATCGTAACGGTAACGAGTTTAAGCGTTCTTTCGATTACGATTTTAGATACAGACGCCTTTTTCAAGCGTGCCATCAGATACTTACGGATTTTATCGTCTTCAACGATTTTGTCACCGTAGTTCTTTCCGCCGTACCAATTGCTGTCCCAGCCCTTGATGAAGCCGAGTCGGTTACCTATCGGGTTACATTTTTGTCCCATTCTAGCTTCCTGTGTTATTTTTTATCCAAAATGATTGTAACGTGATTGCTGCGCTTACGGATGCGGTGTGCGCGTCCTTGTGGTGCAGGGCTGATACGCTTAAGAGTACGTGAAACGTCCACGCGAATCTCTTTAACGATCACATTTGAAGTTGCGATATCTTCACCAGCATTTTTAGCTTGCCAGTTGCTGATAGCAGAGCGAAGAAGCTTTTCCATAGGAAGTGCTGCATGCTTGCGAGTGAACTTCAAAATATTGAGTGCTGCAACAACTTCCTTTCCGCGGATGATATCTGCGACCAATCTCATCTTACGAGGAGAAGATGGTTCGTTGTTCAACTTTGCGAAAGAGTTGCTCTTGCGCTCTTCTTTAAGCCTTTCGGCCATTAATCTTTTACGGGCTCCCATTTTTTCTATTCTTTAGTCGGGATTATTTTCTGTTACCTGAGTGACCACGGAAGTTACGTGTTGGAGAGAACTCTCCAAGTTTGTGACCTACCATGTTTTCTGTCACGTACACTGGAATGAATTGCTTTCCATTGTGTACAGCGATAGTGAGACCTACGAAATCAGGACTAATTGTTGAAGCTCTGCTCCACGTCTTGATAACATTTTTCTTACCTGCTGCTTGCGCTTCCTCTACTCTCTGTGCGAGTTTGTAGTGGATGAAAGGCGGTTTTTTAAGTGACCTTGCCATTGCTTATCTTATTTCTTTCTGCGTTCGATGATAAATTTAGAAGAAGGCTTCTTAGTCTTACGAGTTTTGTAGCCTTTTGCTGGAGTACCCTTGCGTGAGCGTGGGTGACCACCTGATTGGCGACCTTCACCACCACCCATTGGGTGATCTACTGGGTTCATTGCAACACCACGAACACGAGGCTTGCGACCCTGCCAACGTGAGCGACCTGCTTTACCAGAGCGCACGAGGTTGTGTTCTGAGTTCGAAACAACACCGATAGTAGCGATACAATCAGCAAGGATCAAACGAGTTTCACCAGAAGGAAGTGAGATCACAGCGTAAGCTCCGTCGCGTGCAGCGAGTTGAGCATAGCTACCAGCACTTCTTGCAATGGCTCCACCTTTACCTGGCTTCATTTCGATATTGTGAATCGTAGTTCCAAGTGGAATATCTCTGAGTGGAAGTGCATTTCCAATTTCTGGAGCTGAACCTGTTCCGCTCATGATTGTTTGACCAACTGTCAAACCTTGAGGAGCTAGGATATATCTCTTTTCACCATCTGCGTATTCTACCAGAGCGATACGAGCTGAGCGGTTTGGATCGTATTCGATCGTCATCACTTTAGCTTCTACTTCATGCTTGTTACGCTTGAAGTCGATCAAACGATATCTACGCTTGTGACCACCACCAATCATGCGCATTGTGCGCTTACCTTGGTTGTTACGACCACCGGTCTTTTTCATTGGCACAACCAATGCCTTGAAAGGCTTGTCAGTTGTGATTTCGTCGAAAGTCTGTGCGACTTTGAAGCGAGTACCCGGAGTTACCGGATTAAGTTTTCTAATGCCCATTTCTCGAGTATATCTTAAATGTTGGCGTAAAAGTCAATTGTGTCACCAGCTGCAAGCGAGATGATCGCTTTCTTGTAGCTAGCTGAGCGGCCTTCGATAATACCAGTTTTGGTATAGCGAGTTTTGCGCTTGCCGTCGTAGCGAATAGTATTCACTGCAGTAACAGTAACACCGTAAGTTTTCTCGATCGCTTTCTTGATCTCGATTTTGTTAGCGTTAATGTTTACAATGAATCCGAACTTACCCTGCTTCTCTTGGATGGCAGTCATCTTTTCGGTAACGAGTGGTTTGATCAAAATTTCCATGGCGCTTACTTTTTCAAGATTTCTGTAACCACTTCGTGAGCGTTACCAACGAACACGATGTTATTACTGTTCATGATATCATAGGTGTTTACCATGTTCGCGATTTGAACGTTTGCCTTCTGAAGGTTACGAGAAGAAAGGTAAACTGCATCGTTTCTTTCAGAAATCAATACAAGAGTTTTCTTGTCGCTTAGGTTCAAATTCTTGATTACTTGAGCAAACTCCTTCGTTTTTGGAGAAGCAAAGTTAATTGCGTCTATAACTAGGATTCCGTTATCTTTTGCTTTGTAAGACAATGCAGAAGCACGAGCCAAGCGCTGAGTAGTTTTGTTGACCTTGATATCGTAAGTACGAGGACGAGGACCAAATGTGCTACCACCTTGACGGAACAATGGGTTTTTGATACTTCCCTTACGAGATCCACCAGTTCCTTTTTGTTTGTGCAACTTGCGAGTAGATCCATGGACCTCACCGCGGTGCTTTGTCTTGTGAGTACCTGTACGTTGAGCTGCTAGGTAGCGCTTAACGTCTAGGTAGATTGCGTGATCATTAGGTTCGATTGCGAACACTGTATCATCGAGAGTAACCTTGTTACCCGTCTTTTGACCTTGAATATTTAATACTTCCAGTTGCATGTTACTTCACGATTAAAACGGTAGCACCATTAAATCCTGGTACCGCACCTTTGATGAGTATTAGATTTTCTTCTGGAAGAACTTTCACAACTTCTAGGTTCTGAACAGTTCTACGGTCACCTCCGGTTCTTCCTGCCATGCGCATTCCTGGGAATACACGTGATGGGTCAGAAGACGCACCGAGTGAACCTGGTGCACGAAGACGGTTGTGTTGTCCGTGAGTGCTCTCACCTACCCCAGCAAATCCGTGGCGTTTTACAACACCTTGGAAACCTTTACCTTTTGTGGTACCGATTACGTCAACGTTTTCTCCTTCGGTGAAGATGTCAGAAAGAGTGATTACATCTCCTAGTTTTACTTCCGTATCGAAACCATCTACTTCGAAGATGAATCTCTTTGGAGTAACACCAGCCTTCTTGAAGTGACCTTGCATAGGCTTAGATGTATTCTTTTCTTTCTTATCGCCGAAAGCGATTTGAACAGCTTGGTAGCCGTCCTTTTCTGTGGTCTTGATCTGTGTCACCACACATGGACCAGCCTCTATCACCGTGCATGGAATATTCTTTCCAGCGGCACTGTAGACACTAGTCATCCCGACCTTTTTACCAATGAATCCTGGCATGTGTTTAATTTATTTAGTTGTGACTACACTTTGATTTCTACTTCAACTCCGCTTGGTAGCTCAAGCTTCATTAACGCATCTACTGTCTTTGAAGAAGAACTGTAGATGTCTAGAAGGCGCTTGTAAGAGCTTAACTCGAACTGTTCGCGAGCCTTCTTGTTAACGTGCGGTGAGCGCAATACGGTGTAAATTCTTTTGTGTGTAGGAAGTGGAATTGGACCATTCACTACTGCACCGGTTGCCTTTACTGTTTTCACAATCTTCTCTGCTGATTTGTCAACTAGATTGTGATCGTAGGACTTTAATTTAATTCTGATCTTTTGAGCCATCTACTGGTTATTATTAGGCGTTGGCTTTTCCTTTCACTTTAGCGATTACTGCTTCTGCTACGTTGTTCGGAGCTGGAGAGTAGTTGCTGAATTCCATTGTTGATGTTGCACGTCCTGATGTGATGGTACGTAAGTCTGTCACGTAACCGAACATTTCAGAAAGAGGAACTTTACCATTGATTACGGTTGCACCGTTTCTTTCGCTTGTTCCTTCGATCATACCACGACGCTTGTTCAAGTCACCAATTACATCACCCATGTTTTCAGCTGGTGTAACGACTTCAAGTTTCATAATAGGCTCGAGAAGAATTGGCTTGCACTTAGGCATCGCTTCACGGTAAGCCATTTTAGCGCACAATTCGAAAGAAAGAGCATCAGAGTCAACTGCGTGGAATGAACCATCGTTCAACTCTACTTTCAAAGAATCTACTGGATAACCAGCTAGAACACCGTTGTTCATTGCTTCTTTGAAACCCTTTTCAATTGATGGGATGAATTCACGAGGAATGTTACCACCTTTGATATTGTTCACAAATACAAGACCTGGTTTCTCCGCGTCATTGTTAGGACCAATGTTTACATTGATATCAGCGAATTTACCACGACCACCCGATTGCTTTTTGTAAACTTCACGGTGATCAGTTGTGCCTTGGATAGTTTCTTTATAAGATACTTGCGGAGCACCTTGATTACATTCCACTTTAAATTCACGCTTCAAACGGTCAACGATGATCTCAAGGTGAAGCTCACCCATACCAGAGATGATTGTTTGTCCAGAATCTTCGTCAGTTCTAACGCGGAATGTTGGATCCTCTTCTGCAAGTTTAGCTAGTGCCATACCCATTTTATCAGAGTCAGCTTGAGTCTTAGGCTCAACAGCGATACCGATTACTGGTTCTGGGAAGTTCATTGCTTCAAGAACGATTGGATGCTTTTCATCACAAAGGGTATCCCCTGTTTTGATGTCTTTGAAACCAACCACTGCAGCGATGTCACCAGCAGCCAATCTTTCGATTGGGTTTTGCTTGTTAGCGTGCATTTGGAAGATACGAGAGATACGTTCTTTGTTTCCGCTACGTGTGTTTAGGACGTAAGAACCTGCTTCAAGTACACCAGAGTATGCACGAGTGAATGCTAGACGACCTACGAATGGGTCAGTAGCAATTTTGAAAGCTAGACCAGCGAATGGTTCGTTGAAGTCTGGCTTGCGAGAAATTTCTTCCTCAGTATCTGGGTTAGTACCCTTAATACTTTCCTTATCTAGTGGGCTAGGAAGAAGTTCCATCACTAGGTCAAGCATTGTTTGAACACCTTTGTTTTTGAATGATGATCCGCATACCATTGGAACGATCTTCATATCAAGACAAGCTTGACGAAGTGCGTCCAAAATTTCACGTTCAGTGATTGAGCTTGGATCATCGAAGAACTTCATCATCAAGTTGTCATCGTATTCAGAGACAGCTTCAAGAAGTTTTTCGCGATACTCAGTAGCTTCTTCCATCAAATCAGCTGGAATGTCAACTACTTCGTATGTCATACCCTTATCAGCCTCATTCCAGATCATTCCACGGAAGTTGATCAAGTCAACAACACCTTTGAAATCATCTTCAGCACCGATTGGGATTTGAAGAGGAACCGCGTTGCTACCAAGCATGTCTTTCACCTGCTTAACGACTTTCA
The DNA here is from genome assembly GCA_027491215.1 of Flavobacteriales bacterium. Lineage (GTDB taxonomy): Bacteria > Bacteroidota > Bacteroidia > Flavobacteriales_D > Sanyastnellaceae > JAIXWP01. The sequence goes on from JAIXWP010000135.1 coordinate 13,684, forward strand.
AGAAGTCAGCACCTTGGCGGTCCATTTTGTTTACGAAACCGATACGAACAACGTTGTAGTTGTCAGCCAAACGCCAGTTAGTCTCAGACTGAGGCTCAACACCGTCAACAGCGCTGAAGAGGAACACTAGTCCATCAAGTACGCGTAGTGAGCGGTTCACCTCAACTGTAAAGTCAACGTGACCTGGAGTATCGATAATGTTTACGTGATATTTATTTCCACGGTAGTTCCAGAAAACTGTAGTAGCAGCAGAAGTAATTGTAATACCTCTTTCTTGCTCTTGAGCCATCCAGTCCATGGTAGCAGCACCGTCGTGAACTTCACCAATCTTGTGATTAACACCAGAATAGTAAAGGATACGTTCAGTGGTAGTTGTCTTTCCTGCGTCGATGTGAGCAGCAATACCAATATTTCTTGTATATCTAAGGTCGCGTGACATTTCTTTCTCTCTTTATTGTATTGCTATATTAGAAGCGGAAGTGTGAGAATGCTTTGTTAGCTTCAGCCATGCGGTGAACGTCTTCTCTCTTTTTGAAAGCAGCGCCTTCACCCTTAGATGCAGCGATAATCTCGTTAGCGAGTTTCTCAGACATGCTCTTTTCATTTCTTCCACGAGCATAACCGATCAACCATTTCATCGCCATTGAATTTTTACGTTCATCGCGGATTGGAGATGGGATTTGGAAAGTAGCACCACCGACACGACGGCTTCTCACCTCTACAGCTGGAGTAACATTCTCCAAAGCCTTTTTCCAAATATCAAGACCGTTTTCACCAGTCTTAGTTCCTACCTTTTCGATAGAATCGTAGAAAATTGCAAATGCAGTTCCTTTCTTTCCTTGCAACATAAGGTTGTTAACGAATTTCGTTACAACTACTTCGTTGAACTTTGGGTCTGGAAGTACCGCAATTTTTTTGGCCTTTCTTCTTCTCATGATTTATTTATCTTGAAAGGATTATTTTTTAACTTTTGGACGTTTTGTTCCGTACTTCGAACGGCGCTGACCGCGACCATTTACTCCGGCAGTATCAAGAGCTCCACGCACGATGTGATAACGCACACCTGGTAAGTCCTTCACACGACCACCGCGCACTAGCACGATAGAGTGCTCTTGTAGGTTGTGACCTTCACCACCGATGTAGGCGATGATTTCAAAACCATTCGTAAGACGAACTTTCGCTACCTTACGAAGAGCAGAGTTTGGTTTCTTTGGAGTAGTAGTATACACCTTAGTGCATACTCCTCTGCGCTGTGGGCAAGAGGTCAAAGCGGCCGACTTACTTCTGTAAGTTTTAGGCTCGCGTCCTTTACGTATTAATTGTTGAACCGTTGGCATTATTCTAAGTTCCTTTTTTTCACGTTGTTCCGATCGAGTTGTTTCGACCTAAAAAACGGGCTGCAAAAATACTCAGAGAATTCGTCCGTGCAAGCATTCATGCAAAATAATTCTTCTTTTTTTATTTACAACTCGTAAAGCAATAATAATCAACTGATTAAATATTAGTCAAAGCCCAAAAATAGACTCTTTTTTGATAATTTTTCTCTCCTCGCCGACTTCCATCTACCCGGTTGAGAATCAAAAAAAAAGGAGTTGTCAACGAACTAATGTGAAAATTAATTCAATATTAAAACGCTCATAAACAGTGTATTAACCGATTTTAACAATCGATTTTACTAGTGCGTAAATCATTGAAAATCTATGTCTTGAAGAGACCTTGAATCAAATATTAAAAACTTATTGAATTTTTCAATATCGTAAGAAACAATATAGATTATCACGATTTCAAGAGTGCGGTAAGGGTAAAAACTCTTTAGGGTGTCCTAACTAAAAAACCTAGTGTTTACATTGGCTCCATCATATCCCTACCCTGTGGAAACTACCAAACCGACAACTGTCATTCCAGTGAGAGATCCTCTCGCCTTTGATCGCTTGTTCCAAGACTATTTTGTTCCATTGACCCAATATGCGCGTCTTTACCTCAAGGATGAGGACGAAGCAAAAGACCTTGTTCAAAAGCTTTTCACACAAATGTGGGAACAGCCAGATCGATTCGAAGCAAAAAGTACGATGCAAGCACTTCTTTACGCCGCAGTCAAGAATCGCTGTCTTAATTGGCTCAAGCATGACAATGTAAAAAAAGAGTATCAACAGTTCACATCACAGAGCAGCAGGACCTTGCATGTAGTGCAAGATGATGATAGCTCTAGCTTAGAAAAGAAGATTGAAAAAGCGTTACAACTCTTACCAGAGCAATGCCGACGGGTATTTGAGCTCAGCAGGATTGATGGTTTAAAATACAGGGAAATAGCTGAACAACTTGGTATCTCCATCAAAACAGTCGAGGTGCATATGGGCAAGGCTCTGAGGCACATGCGAACAGAGCTCGCAGAATACCTGCCACTACTCATCCTTCTTTTTCCTCACCTCATTAGATAGAACACATGAATACCATCCCAGAAAATATTGATATCCTTATCACCGCTCATTTGAATAATGAGTTGAATGATCAAGATACAGCGCAACTGCTCACATGGATTGAAGCATCAGATGAGCATTTGGCTCATTTCCATAAAATGGCTCAAGCGCATGAATTGTTATATCAATCAGGAGTCACAGAAACAATAGCGCGTCCATGGACAGCGAAGAAAACGAGTCAACGCACTTGGTGGTTGGTAGCTGCGGCAGCAACTGTTGTAGGCCTTGCCGTAACACTTTTCTTGATACCATCCACTACCGATTATGAACTTGCAACCACTGATATACCGGTGCAGGACACCCTTCCTGATGGAACTATTTTATCATTGGAAAAAGAGTCATCCATCTACCATCACTACAATGAAAAAAATCAGAAACATGAATATACATTGGTGGGGCAAGCCACCTTTGATGTGCGCTCGGAAAAAGCGCTATTGGTGCGCACAGGACCGTTGGTGATTGAAGATATTGGGACGGTCTTTACGGTGATAAACAACCCTAGCGATTCGATCATTACCATTATTGTTCAGGATGGTAAGGTGAGATGTAGCGATCAATTGCACCCGCCTGTATTATTGGCCGTCGGAGAAACCGCCAATTTTTCCAAAAAAACAAATCAATTTATAGTTTCAAAAACTAAGACTGCGAGTCCATTTCATTTTAACTTCACGAATGAGAAAATTGAAAATGTGATTACTGTATTGAATGAATATTACGAAACTGAAATATACTATTCTCCTGAAATTAAAGACTGCCGAATAAACGTTCGGTTTGAGGATGAAAAACTTTCTTTCATTCTTGCAGTGATTGCCTCTACCATTGATGCATCACTTATTCAGGAAAATAGTAACTATAAACTATTGGGCAATGAATGTCACTAAGCAACTCATCATTTTATTCCTAGCGCTGAGTCCTTTCCAAGTTCTTGCTCAAGTGCTTGAAAAACGAATCAATTTTAAGTGTTCATCACAACCGATATCCTCTGCCCTGCGTCAATTGGAACAACAAGAAGGAATTGTCTTTTCTTACTCCCCCTCGATCGTTGATGGTCAGAAAATAATCAGTATCAATGTGATGAATACTCCCATTCGTGGGGTATTGCTGGAACTTATTGGATCTGCGTATCATTTCAAAGAATCTAAGAATTACGTCATTATGACGAGAGATTCCAAAGCTGCTAAGTACAATGCTATCAAGGGATATGTAGAGGACTCGAATGGTCGTTCGGTCGATGGAGCCACAGTCTATCATCAGCGTTCGAGTAGATCGACAAATACAAATGCTGCGGGATATTATGAACTCTACATCGAGCGAGATATAGATCCAACATCGCTTCAAGTAGGTAAAGCTAACTTAGCTGACACCGCATTGAAACAATTGCAAAGCACCTCGAATTACGAGCCTCTCACACTTCGCGCGCAGAGTGACACGACGCTCTACACCTACCTTTCTGGGGTAAAACGTGGTATCAATGGTGTGAGTCAAGATATCGCTTCCTTCTGGATAAATAATCGCATTGAAGTTCAAAATGTGAATGACACCATTTACAGAGCTGCTCAAGTAAGCTTTATTCCTTTTGTGGGCACCAACCGCAAATTATCCGCGAATTGTAGCAATGCCTTTTCATTTAATATTCTAGGAGGCTATGCCTTTAATTCGCGCGCATTTGAGCTTGCGGGATTGTTTAATATGAACCGTGAAAATGCTAGGGGTTTTCAATTGGCAGGACTTTACAACATGAACGGAGGAACGCAGCATGGGGCACAGATTTCAGGACTTTTTGGATACAATAAGAGAGAATCATGCGGCTTTCAATTGGGAGGACTTTGCAACTTCAATCCAGGAGGATTTTCTGGAATGAATATCGCGGGTCTGGTACATTACTCTGGCTTTAACTCCAGCGGATTCACGCTTTCAGGCATTGGTAATGCACAGCGCGGCGATTTCAAGGGAGTTCAGTTGGCGGGAATAATCAACGTAGCCCGCAGTTCTACTGTACAAATCGGAACAATCAATGTAGCAAAGCATGCTAAGACACAAATCGGAGTAATCAACATTGCAGACACCATAAGTGGCGTTCCTATTGGTGTTTTCAGCTTGATTAAAAAAGGCTACCACAAGGTAGAGGTCAGTTATGACACCGATAAATATCTGAATGGTGCGCTTCGATTAGGTGTATCAAAACTATACACCATCTACTTTGCCGGCATAAAGCCGAGTGCTCCCGACAGTACCGAATGGACGTTCGGTTTTGGTATAGGGTCTTCACCAAAAGTTTCCTATCGAACCCGAATAAATATTGACTTGACTACTCAGCAAATGATAGAAGGGGAATTCGCGGAATACTTCAATGTTCGCACACAATTTCAAGTGGGTGTCGAAAGCCAAATTTTCAAGCACCTCGCCTTGTTTGCTGCCGTCAATCTCAACTATTTGAGTGCAGATTCAAAAGATCCTTATAATGCATTTGATAGTCCGCTCCATCGGATCAATTCCAATCCGACGGATTGGTGGTTGGGAGCGCGAGTTGGGGTGAGGATCTTTTAGAGACAAATGACAAGGGACAAGGGACAAGTGACAAATGACAAATGACAAGGGACAAATGACAAGGGACAAATGACAAATTCAATGACAAATGACAAATGACAAGGGACAAATGGGTTTGGGGAATTGGGAATATTGAATTGGGAATATTGAATTGGGAATTGAGAATTATTTTCTTTTTCGAGTAAGGGTGTTTGGGGAGTTGGGGGTCTTCTTGATGTATGGCGGTTTTGCTTTGCATCATTAACAACTCAAAATTTTCTTCATGAAACCTTTAAATCTATTTCGCGCTATCGCGCTGGTTTTTTTCACATTTTGTTCGACGATTTTGTTTGCTCAACAACTCACTCAGACGGTTCGTGGGGTGGTGATGGATAATCTATCATCGCAGCCTTTACCGGGGGTGAATGTGATAGTGTATGGTACCAATCCTCTAATTGGTGCAGTGACGGACATGGACGGTCAATTTCGAATCGTCAACGTTCCCATTGGATCGCAAACACTCATCATTCAATACACTGGATATAAAACAGGCACCATCCAAAATCTTGAGATCAAGAGTGGAAAAGAAATGGTATTAAATATTCCACTTGAAGAAGACATCGCGGCGATGGGTGGGGTGGAAATCGTTGCTGAGAGCGACAAGCAGGAGGCAGTGAACAGCATGAGCGGCACGAGTACGCGCACATTTAGCGTTGAGGAAACACAAAAGTTTGCAGCGGCAATTAATGATCCAGGAAGGATGGCATTATCGTTTGCTGGCGTGCAGAGCACTGATGATGGAAATAATAATATTTCGATTCGCGGTAACTCTCCGTTTGGTCTTTTGTGGAGAATGGAAGGTGTGGACATTCCAAGTCCCAATCACTTCGCAGCGCCTGCTACATCTGGCGGTGGTATTTCCATTTTGAGCAGTCAGCTCTTATCGAATTCTGATTTTATGACCGGGGCATTCTCTGCGGAATATGGCAACGCGTTATCGGGAGTATTTGATTTGAAACTGCGCAAAGGGAATAATGAAAAAAGAGAATATACTTTTCAAGCCGGATTCATGGGAATCGACGCCGCGGTGGAAGGTCCTATTCGCAAGGGCTATGATGGCTCGTTTCTCATCAACTACCGCTACTCTACCCTATCGTTGCTTTCAAATATTGGAGTGAATGTAGGCGACGGTATTACCAACTTTCAAGACTTGAGTTTTCATGTTTATATGCCTACAAAAAAGAGCGGCACCTTCAGTCTTTTCGGCTTTGGAGGCTTGAGTGATCAGCAATTTAAAGCAGAGTCGGATAGTTCTAAATGGGAATATCGTTCGGATCGTGAGCAAGGAAAGTATGTGAGTAACACTATGATGGCCGGTCTCAAACATTTATACATCATCAATGATCATCACTACATCCAAAGTATCATAAGTGGCTCCGGAGTAAGCATTGGCTATGAGTTGAAGGAGTATGATGACGATGTTCGTTTTCAAGAAACATACAACGAGCGCTTTGAGCAACGGAAGCTGACTTACAATACTACTTGGAATTGGAAGAAGAACGCAAGACATCATTTTAGAACCGGGGTGTATCTCAATTTACATCAATTCAATCTTTACAAGAATTACTTGGATGAGTTGACGAATGAATGGTTGAAGCCATTGGATGCATCCGCGCAAATGCGCACTGCGCAAGCATTTTCGCAATGGAAGTATCGTATTACAGACCGTTTGCAATTCTTGGGTGGATTACATTTCATCACAGTACTAGACAATGGAACTTACAGCCTTGAGCCGCGTGGTTCGTTGAAATATACAACCAACAATTCACATACTTGGAGTGCTGGATACGGCTTACACAGTCAAGTACAGCCGATTGGTGTTTATCACGGAGAATCGATTAATGATCAAGGATATCGTGTGAAGTACAATGAAAATCTTGAAATGAATAAAGCACATCATTTCGTCGTAGGTTACGATCATCGCATTAGTAAATTCTTGCACGCAAAATTGGAAGCGTACTATCAGCACTTATTCAATATAGCCGTAGAGGATAAAATAGGTTCGAGCTTGTCATCGCTTAATATGGAATATGACTTTATTCTAGAGCCCTTTAATAACAAGGGATTGGGAAGAAACAAGGGAATAGAATTAACCTTAGAGCAATTCACTAAAAACGGACTTTACTTTTTATTGTCTGGTTCTATTTTTCAATCAGAATATAAAGCCATGGATGGCAAGTGGCATAATACGCGATTCAACTCGGGTCGAACGTGTACGTTTACCGGAGGTAAAGAATGGAAGGTTGGCAAATCAGATAAACATAAAACTTTGGGAGTAAATCTTCGATTGATTTATACAGGAGGATTGTATGCTACACCGATTGATTTAGCGGCATCTGTAGACGCAGGAACAGCAGTCTATGATGAGACGCGTCCCTTTTCAGAGAAGGCGCCCGATTATATGCGTGCAGATTTGAAAATCAGCTTGAAAAAAAATAAGGTGAAGACCAACTCCACCTTATCCTTAGATATTCAAAATGTGATGAATCGACAAAACATTGGAGGCCGTTATTTCAATGCAGAAAAAGGACTGATTGAAACATGGACTATGGTTCCATTGATTCCAGTGTTGAGTTACAAAATTGAGTTTTAGCGGAAGCTCAGATTTCCAGAGATCGTATTCTCACCGATGGTGACGTTGGCGATGTAGTTGCCGCTAGGAAGGTTTGATACTTGCGCTTTGCTATCTCTTCCCTTTTGTGTTGCCACTAGTTTTCCGTTGAGGTCAAATACGTTTAATACATAGTCTGCATTCGTACCCCATTCCACTGTAGCGAAATCTGCTGCTGGGATGGGGTATATTTTTAGTGGTGGTAGTTCGATTTCTGGGACGGATTCAAATATGTAAGAGCATTCAACAATTTCATTTGAAACTCCAGAGCTCTTGAGACCTCCGCTGTACAAAATAGGAGTTATAAAAGGATTTAACTTGATAATGCTTGCATAAAGATACCCTGGAGAATTGTCAATTTCAGAGTAAAGGAGAGTGTTAGGATTCAGACTTGAAATTACAGCGTCTTCTTGATAAATATCAAATCCCTCTTTGCCTCCAAAAGTCAATTCAACGTCAACTCCAGAATTGCCAACACCACCAGGAGTAAAAACAATGCTTCCATAAACAAAGTGCAATTGATGATAAGATAGAGACTGAGAGAATTCAGGAAATGCTATTGTCCAAATATTAGCCTGTGGATCATATATCTCCAAAGAACTCTGACCTTCAAAAAGATTCAATTGAGGATTGTAATAACGGCCCCCAGAAATTACCAATCTTTGACCATTGAGATCGATAGTAGCAGCTGCATGATTGTCCCGACCAGAATTTAATGGGGCGATGTTTTGCCAGGTATTTGTGGCAGGATCATAGATTTCACATGATGTTTGCTGAAATCCGTTATCAGGATTAAATCCTCCTGTTACGATTACACGTCCGTCATTTAAAATATTACAAGTATGTGAACTTCGAGCAAAATTCATGCTAGCAGCTTCCTCTATTTCATTTGTAACAGGGTTGAAAATTTCGCACGATGCCAAGTTTACATTTCCATCAAAGCCTCCAGTGATAAGCACTCGGCCGTCTTGAAGCAGTACTGATCTGTGAAAAGATCGTCCGACCGTTAAATCAGCAACAGTAGTAAACTCCAATGTTTCTGTATCAAATGCTTCAATTGAAGTCAAGTTAGTAAGTCCATTGTATCCAGCGATAATAATGATTCTTCCATCATTCAGCAGCTCAGCAGTATGATCTGCATGTGCTTCATTCATTTGATAAAGCCCCCCATTATATTCGGCCGTCGCCAACGCACCGCCATCGTCATATCCTCCTGCTATAACATAATATAGATTTAGATCACCATCAGTAGGATTGATGAGTGTCATAGAATGAGCGTATCTAGGCACCTCCATTTCTGAAACTTGGTAGCACTCTCCAAGAGGGCTTTGCGAATTGGCATTACAAAAGAGGCAAAAGAAAAAGAAAGCAAGAAGTAAAAGTTTTTTCATGTTTTAAAAATTAAGGGTCTGCTATTTCTAACAGACCCTCTAAAGTAAAATAATATTTTATAGATCAACTAAGCGTTCAAAAATTCTTTCACACTGCTCACGATTAAGTTGAGCTGTTCGTCTGTCAACTCTGTGTGCATTGGAAGAGAAATTACTTTTTTACAAAGCTCTTCAGTTACTGGAAAATCACCTTCCTTGTATCGTGGATCTGTGTATGCTTTCTGCATGTGAAGTGGCACTGGATAGTAGACCATTGCCGGAATATTTTTCGATGCAAGAAACTCTTGCATTCCAAAACGATCGATGCCGTCGGTGACTAATGTGTATTGGTGAAACACGTGCGTGCTGTTGGAAGCGCGCTTTGGTGTTGTCAACTTTGGTTCGTTCTTGAAAGCCTCGTCATAGAATGCTGCGGCCTTATTTCTTGCAGCGCTGTATTGATCGAGGTATTTTAGTTTCACGTTGAGCACTGCTGCTTGCACACTGTCAAGACGAGAATTGACACCCACTACATCGTGGTAGTAGCGCACCGTTTGTCCGTGATTGGCGATCATGCGCATCTTTTCAGCGAGGGTATCATCGTTGGTGAAGAGTGCTCCTCCGTCACCGTAACAACCAAGATTCTTTGACGGGAAAAAGCTAGTGGCGCCGATATGCCCAATGGTTCCTGCCTTTTGCTTTCTTCCATCACCGAATGAATATTCGGCTCCAATCGCTTGGGCAGTATCTTCAATCACATACAGATTGTGTCGCTTTGCGATATCCATGATGGCTTCCATGTTGGCGCATTGACCGAACAAGTGCACTGGAACAATCGCTTTGGTCTTTGAGGTCACTGCTTTTTCAACTGCAGCAGGATCGATATCAAACGTGCCTGGTAAGACATCTACGAGTACAGGCTTCAATTGCAACAATGCAATTACTTCGGCAGTTGCCACGTAGGTGAAGCTTGCGGTAATGACTTCGTCGCCTGGTTGAAGGTCGAGCGCCATCATAGCTATTTGAAGAGCATCCGTTCCATTCGCGCATGGAATGACGTGCTTCGCACCGAGATAAGCTTCTAAGTTCTGTTGGAATTTCTTTACTTCTGGACCATTTATAAATGCAGTAGAGCGAATAACGTCTAATACAGCTTGGTCGATTTCATTTTGAATGTTCTGGTATTGACTTTTCAAGTCAACCATTTGAATTGGATTCATTGGCTTTAATTGCTGTTGGCGGTAAAGGTAAGTAGATTCAAATGAAATTATTGGCGGCGATTTGTAATGATTTTTTTGGATAGAGCACAACACCTCTTTTCTTTGTAGTATGAATAAGATTCTTTTGTTCTGTGGAATGATTCTCGGAGCGCTCCAAATGAGTGCACAGTTTCAAGTGCGTGATAGTAGTTTGTTTGACCCACATGTTTCGATTAGCTGGGGATTTCAGGTGCCGGGCGGCGATATGGCTGATCGCTTCGGGAATAATGGTAGTGTAGGCATAGGCTTTCACGTGAAGACCAAAAAGAATTGGTATTACGGCGTGCAGGGAACTTATATCTACGGCAATCGCGTCAACGAGCCCGGACTTATGTCGAATCTTTATACATCGGCGGGAGAAATTTTGGATAATCAAGGACAAGTTGCGACCATATTCATTCAGCAGCGCGGGTATTGCGTTACGTTGGATGGAGGAAAATTATTCGACGTATTGAGTCCCAATCCAAACAGTGGAATATTGGTCTATGGCGGTGTTGGATTTATGCAGCACAAGATTCGTATCGAGCACCAAGAACATGAAATTCGTTTTTTAGAAGATGATTATTTGAAAGGATATGATCGATTAACCAATGGATTATGTCTTTATCAATTTGCCGGATATTCATTAATGTCCAATAATCGCCTGGTCAATTTCTTTGTGGGTGTTGAGTCGTATCAAGGATTCACACAAGGCCGTAGAGATTTGAATTTCGATACAGGCTTGACAGACAATGCCAAGAGAATGGATGTACTTTTGGGCATTCGCGGAGGTTGGGTATTGCATTTGTACCGCAGAGCTCCTGATGAATATTACTTCGATTAAAAAAACTTGCACTCACTTTACAACATCGGAATCTTTCTTTATGGCTTCGCTTTGAGGCTTGCTGCGCCGTTTGTATCGAAGGCAAAGTTGTGGACAGAGGGAAGGAAAGATGTTATTTCTTCTGTAAAAAAATGGCGTGCAAATCAGCAGGGGCGAGTCATTTGGGTGCATTGCGCTTCATTGGGAGAATTTGAGCAAGGCCGTCCGATAATAGAGTTTATCAAATCGAATTATCCGGACATTCGAATATTGCTTACCTTCTTTTCTCCAAGTGGATATGAGATTCGAAAGAATTACGCTCAAGCAGATTATATCTGTTATTTGCCATTGGATACCCCTTCCCTATCTCGCCAATTTGTGCATGCTGCGCGGCCGAGCGCATCGATTTTTGTGAAGTATGAGTATTGGGCGAACTATTTTTTTCAGTTAAAAAAAGAGCACATTCCACTTTTCATTGTGTCTGGTATTTTTCGTGAAAATCAGCGATTCTTCTGCTCACAAAAAGCCTTTTGGTCCAGTGTATTTTCTTCCGTGGATCATTTCTTTTTACAAAATAAAAATTCACAGCTTCTTCTACAACGTGTATCAGATCGACCAGCTACAGTATGCGGAGACACACGTTATGATCGTGTAGAGGCGATTGCAAAAGACTTCCATTCTATTGAACAGATCGAAGAATTTGCAGGCCAAGCTAATGTGTTGATTGGTGGAAGTACTTATGCATCTGAGGAAAAAATTATTCGTGAATTATTGGATGAGCACTCCAATTGGAAGGCCATCATTGCTCCGCATGAAATCGAAGAATCGCGTTTGAAAGAGATCGAGCAGTTGTTTGGATCGATGATTGTTCGATTTAGTCAATGGAATAAAGAGTCATCAAACAGCGCTCGTGTGATGTTGATTGATAATATGGGAATGCTTTCGCGCATTTATCATTATGGTCACATTGCCTTGATTGGCGGCGGTTTTGGGAAGGGTATTCACAACACATTGGAGGCGGCAGTTTATGGGATGCCATTATTCTTTGGGCCGCGCTATCAAAAATTTGATGAAGCAGTGCAATTGATTGCAAACGGTGCGGCGGAGAGTGCTGATGAAATGTCTGGATTGCAAAATCGGATGACATTCACGATGAAAGATCTAGAAAAGCGTAAAAAAATGGGTGCTTCGGCGCGCATTCAAGTAGAAGATAATTTGGGCAGTGTGGCGATAATTGTAAAACACCTTGAAAATCAAGGGATTTTAGCGAGATAATTTTTTTCGAAAAAAATTTGACAAAATGAATATCCGTGCTACATTTGCCATCCCAAAATTGTGTTAAGCGAGAATAGCTCAGTTGGTAGAGCATAACCTTGCCAAGGTTAGGGTCGCGAGTTCGAGTCTCGTTTCTCGCTCGAATCTCCCGGTCTGTTTGCAGATCGGGATTTTTTTTAGTATTGCCCTGGTGGTGGAATCGGTAGACACACAGGACTTAAAATCCTGCGGTCAGTAATGACTGTGCGGGTTCAAGTCCCGCCCGGGGTACTAAAATTAGAAGGGCCGTCTTTTACGAGACGGCCCTTTTTCAATTACAAATGACAAGTCACAAATGACAAATGATCTCGCGTACCGCGAGAAATGATTTCAAACGCCGAACGCCAATCTCCTAACCTCAAACTCTGAACATCTAACCCCAATCCCCTATCTCCTAACCCCTCATGCCTAACCCCGAACCCCACTCGCTTTTACTCGCGGTTTTCTAGGCGGAAGCCTACGCCGTGGACGTTGACGATGGCCAGGTTGGGATCGTCGCTGAGGTATTTGCGAAGTTTAGTGATGAACACATCCATGCTGCGTCCTACGAAGTAGCTATCATCTCCCCAAATCATATTAGCTATGAGCTCTCGCTCTAATACTTGATCTTGGTGCTCGCAAAGCAACTTCAATAGCTCTGCTTCTTTTTTGGTAAGCTTCTTCTTATCATCACCGATTTTCAATTCATAGTTTGGAAAATCGAGTTGGTATCTACCGATATCAAATTTCAATTTATCCTTCGGCTCCTCTTTGAAATTTGGATTGCGTTTCAGAATCGCCTTGATTCGAAGAATCAATTCCTCACTGCTGAAAGGCTTAGTTATGTAGTCATCCGCACCGAGTTTGAATCCTTTAATACGATCTTCCGACATACCACGAGCTGTCAGGAATACTATTGGAACTTCGGCATTTGTTTTACGAATATCTTCTGCCAGACTGAAACCATCCTTCTTTGGCATCATTACGTCCAAAAGACATAGGTCATATTCTTCTTTGTTAAATTGAAGTAGTCCTTCCTTGCCATCTTTCGAAAGATGCACTCTAAAGCCTTCCATTCGCAGCGCATCTTGCACAACGAATCCAAGATTCATATCGTCTTCAACTAAAAGAATTTTAGCGCTATTGGTCTTGTTTTCTTCCATTTTCTGCGAGTTTAAAATACAGTGTAAACGTGCTTCCTTCTCCTACTCTACTATCTACTTTAATCTTTGCGCGATGCGCTTTAATGATGGTGTCAACATAGAATAACCCTAGGCCAAAGCCTTTCACGTTGTGTAGGTTACCCGTAGGCACACGATAAAACTTATCGAAGATCATTCGAAGTTGGCTTCTCTCGATACCAACTCCATTGTCTTTTACTTTGACTATAATTTCTTCCTCTTTATTAGTAGTCTCTATCGTTATCACCGGTTCTTTATCGGTGTACTTACGCGCATTATCGAGCAAATTATATATCACATTCGTGATATGTACTAAGTCGCCATTGATGATGCTGTTGGTTGCATTTAGGCGAGTGTTCAGTGTTCCACCGGCCTCTTCAATGTTGATGCTAAATGTATTTTCTGCTTTTCGAATAACCTCATGTAAGTCAATGCGCTCGCGCTTTATATTCACTTTTTTCGGAGAAAGTGTTGCAATTTGGAGCACTTTATCTACCTGACTTCTTAAGCGATTATTTTCATTTTTTATGATATTGATATATTGAAAATATCGCTCCGGTTGTTTTGTGATCTCAGGATTATTGAGCGCTTCTGCCGACAGGCTTATGGTTGAGATAGGCGTCTTCAGTTCGTGCGTCATATTGTTGATGAAGTCGCTCTTTACTTCTGACAAACGCTTATGTTTTAAAATGACGAAAATCGTGTAAGAGAAGAATACAACAATGAGGAATATGACAAAGCTCGAATACATCCAGAAGTCGAGCTGCTTTAGGATAATCGCAGTCTTGTTAGGAAACAAGACTCCAAAATAGTGGCCGTCTTGTTCAAACTTCGAAGTGATAGCCACCTTTTCAGGTTTTACTAAAAAATCTTCTTTGTCAAAATCAACTCTACTGGCAAATACTACAGAATCCGTGAAGCAGTCGTAGATCCCATATTCAAAGTCTTCTGTGAGATTGTATCGTTCAAATTCTTCCTTGATAAGGGTTTCAAGAAGAAAAGGTGAAGGAGTGTCATTGATATTTGCAACGAAAAAATTGGATTCTTTAGCTAGAACGGGCTCCGTTACCGCAGAGTCATTGTTCATGACCAAGATTTGGTCTACCACATTGGTAAGGGCCAACATCACATGATCATTAAACTGACGTTCTTGAATTCCGTAGGCCTTTCTAACCCAAAAGACCTGCCCTGCCACGATAACACCAAGTGATACGATGGCCAGCAGGACCACGATGACAATTGTTCTTCTGCTCATAATTCTTGCTACGAATTTAGGTAAAAGGACGAATTATTATCTTCGCCGACAAACCAAATAATATGAAAGCCTACGTATTTCCCGGACAGGGGTCACAGTTTACAGGAATGGGTAAAGATTTATATGAATCTTCTCCTGTTGCAAAAGAGATGATGGAGAAAGCCAATGAGATTCTCGGATTCCGTTTGACAGACATCATGTTTGAAGGAAGTGAAGAAGATTTGAAGCAGACAAGAGTAACACAGCCTGCCATCTTCTTGCATTCTGTGGTATTAGCTGCATGTCTTGGCGATTCGTTTCAACCACAAATGGTAGCAGGTCATAGCTTGGGTGAATTCTCAGCATTGGTTGCAAACAAGACCCTCTCATTTGAAGATGCACTTCGCTTGGTTTATGCTCGTGCCATGGCAATGCAGAAGGCATGCGAAGTCAAGCCATCTACGATGGCTGCTATCCTTGGATTGGAAGATGAAGTCGTTGAAAAAATTTGTGCTGAAACCCCAGGAGTGGTGGTTGCAGCAAACTATAACTGTCCTGGACAATTAGTTATTTCGGGAGAAGTTGAAGCAATTGATGCAGCTTGTGCGGCATTGACTGCGGCTGGAGCTAAGCGTGCTTTGAAGCTCGCTGTGGGTGGTGCATTCCACAGCCCATTGATGGAACCAGCACGCGTTGAGTTGGAAGCTGCAATTGCTGCCACTCCATTCGCAACTCCAATTTGCCCAGTCTATCAAAACGTAACTGCATCAGCCGTATCGAATCCTGATGAAATCAAACAAAACTTGATTGTACAATTGACCGCTCCAGTAAAATGGACTCAGACAATGAATGCAATGTTGGCTGACGGTTGTGCAGAGGTGATTGAAGTTGGTCCTGGTAAAGTGCTTCAAGGCTTATTTAAGAAAGTGAGCCGCGACTTACCAACATCTTCTGCAGCTCTATAATGAAATCGAATAGACTTTTAAGCATAACCATCATCGCACTTGCGGTGGTGGTTTGTGTTTTTAAAGCCATAGATAGTTATCTCATGCTCCGCTACATCGGAGCAGTGAAGTTATACCGTGATGGACTTGTGCATTCCTATTATTCAAAATGGCAAAATCTTGCAGAAGGAGTAGTGCCATTTGGTGGATTGCTCCATTTGTCACTTTACACTTTACTTATTATTTGGACGTATCGAGTTTACTTCAATATACATCGACTCGATAATTACCAACCAGAGAATAGCTTGAATTGGTCCGTAATTGGCTGGATTTTTCCCGCCTTGAATTTTATTTATCCCTATAGAATTATCTCTGAAAGTTATTTAGAATATCAGAATCAAATAGAGTTTGATGCCTACAGAACAAAGAATCCCATTTTGATTTGGTGGATTCTTTTCATGTTTAGTTACGCTCTAATTCCTGTCATCATCACTTTTCTTGGTGGAAATGCGGCGGTAGCGAACCCCACGAATGGTATCTTAATCCAACTTCGTTTTCAAATACTCGGAAATGTTGGAGCCATCATCTCGATGGTGTTTTTAGCTCGCTATATTTGGAATATGATGCGGCTGGAGCCTCAATTTATGACACTAGCGCCTCGAAAGGCCATGCCAATTGAAGATCATTTAATACCATAAAAAAAACCGAGCAATTGCTCGGTTTTTTTATTATCACCAGGATAAACTATTTTGTGTTGTTCGATTCAATGAAGTTGAACAAATTGCTCATGATTTCTTCTCGAGCAACTAGCTCTTCTTGAAGTTTTTTGTTTCGCTCTTCAAGTTGCTTAACTTCTTGCTTAAGCGCTTCCAATTCAGAGAGCGAATTTGCATCGAGTCTTGTAGCTTGTTTGCGGTATTGATTTGGATTTTCCACGGTACCAATAATTTAGTTTTTCAAAGATGAGGTGAAGTTAGGCATAGTTCAACTCAGTTGTGCCCCAAAGTAATTAACCTATACCTGTTAATCATCAACAATTCTCAAAAAACTGATAAAAGTCAGTTCCTCGTCTGACAGCCCTCACTTCTCGGTACAAGATAACCCGTCACTTTTGAATCACAATTAATTACCGGGAGTATGAAAACAATATTAGCAACCACCGATTTCACGCAGGAATCAAGAGCAGCGGTGAATTATGCTGCACGATTAGCATTAATAAACAAATGTGAGTTGCAAATTCTCCATGCGACTTACATACCTGTCATCAGCGATGCTTTTCTTGATGTGACGACTACACTGGAAGAGGTTGAAAAAAGTGATAAGGCAAAGATGGCCGATTTAGTGAGACATATACAATCCAAGCAAGGTCCGGCACTGCGCGTTAAAGGCATCAATGAAGTTGGGTTGACGGAAGAATTATTGAAAGATAAAATCACACAACCTGAGGACACATTGGTTGTGATGGGAGTAAAGCATGTAGATAGATTTAGCAGAGCTATTTTTGGCAGCACCGCCACATCATTAGCGGGACAGATTCCATGCCCATTGATGATCATTCCGCCTGAAGCGCGTTTCAGACCATGGAAGAAGCTAGCCTTTTCTTTTGATAACAAAGAAATTCCAGTGAAGAGTGGAATTAGTTTTATAAAAGAGATGGCCAGTATCTATAGCTCTAAGCTGCATTTTGTGCATGTGATGGGAATGGATGAAGTAACAAAAGACAGCACACCGATCAGCACCATTCGTGACATCATAGGTGGTGAAACACATCTCCACTTCTTAGAAGGGAAAGATGATACTGTGGCAGCAGTGCGCGATTGGATTCGCAGATACAAAGCAAATGTTGTTGTTATGGTCGCACGAAAGCACAATATTTTCTGGCGCATGTTCAATGAGTCACACACCACAGAGATGGCCTTTGAAAGCAGCGTACCCGTATTAGTGCTTCCAGAAAATTAATTTTAAGAATAACTCTGAATGAAAATCCAAATATCAGATACAGCAACTATACGCGAAATTCAGCGCGCATTTTCGGATCGATTTCCTTTTTTGAAATTGGAGTTTTTCTCACGTCCTCACCAAAAAGGTAAAGGATCAGAAAAGAAATATATGAAAACAGACGATGCGCTATTAAAGGATTTTCGACGAGTTCATCGCGCTGGAGATCTTATCATTCAGCCTGACATGAGCGTTACAGAGCTTGAAACAATGTTTCATGACAACTTTGGACTTTTTGTTCAGGTATTCAGACGCAGCGGGAAATTATGGCTCGAAACAACTGCCACTGATAGTTGGACCTTGACCTTACAAAATGATCAAGGCAAAGAACTATCCGATAGTTATAGTTCATAATACATTGACCGCTCCTTCCAGCACATATCAAAAAATCCAAACCACTTGTTTTCATTGTGGTGAAGTTTGTCCAGACATCAATAATAAGATTGAAGACAAGCACTTTTGTTGTGATGGCTGCAAAGCAGTTTATAAAATCCTAAATGACAATGGCCTTTGTGGCTATTACGATATTGATGAAAGCAAGGGCATTTCTCCTAAACTAGCTCCGTCCGACGACCGATTTGCATACTTAGATGATGCCACGACTGTTCGATCACTGATATCTTTTGAGAATGAAATAGAAATTCACGTTACGTTTTCGCTTCCACAAATTCATTGTAGCTCATGTGTATGGCTCTTAGAACATCTCTATAAACTCAATCCAGCAGTAAAAAAATCAGAAACCAATTTTCTTCGAAAGCAACTATTTATCATTTTTGATAAGCAGCAAACTAGCTTGAGAAAAATCGTTGAGCTGCTCGCTACAATAGGCTACGAACCTCATTTACAACTTTCCGACACCAAAGAAAAGAAGTACAATTCTCCCAATAGAAAACGCATCCATCGATTGACCGTGGCTGGGTTTTGTTTTGGGAATATCATGTTACTTTCTTTTCCTGAATATCTCAGCGACTATCGCAGAGATGTTGAAATGACAGAACTATTTGGATACCTAAATCTCCTACTTTCATTGCCTGTGTTGCTTTACAGCGGCAGCGAATTTTTTATTTCGGCATATCAAGGCTTACGAGCAAGGTTTTTAAATATCGATCTTCCCCTAAGTCTGAGTTTGCTCATCACTTTTGGGCGCAGTCTTTACGAGATCTATACGCATACAGGTCCTGGATACTTTGATTCGATGGCTGGTATCATATTTTTCATGTTGATTGGTCGTTACTTTCAAGATAAGAAGCACGTATCGCTACAATTCGATAGAGACTTTCGCAGTTTCTTTCCTATTTCGGTTCGAATTGCAATAGGAAATACAGTAGAAACCATTCCTTTGAGTCAATTGAAAGTAAAAAACCGAATGATCATTCGGTCAACAGAATTAATTCCTGCAGATTCTATCCTCATTGAAGGAGACGCACGCATCGACTACAGCTTTGTAACTGGCGAAGCTCGCCCAGAGCATGTGAAGGCTGGAGAATTGGTCTATGCCGGAGGGCGACAGACTGCAGGTGAGATTAAATTAGAGGTTATTCATGAAGTAGAGCAAAGTTATCTCACCCGACTATGGAATCGCGAAAACACGAAGAGTTATAAGGGTTCGATGGACAATATGGTGCATAAACTCGCACGTCACTTCACTTTATTTCTGTTACTGCTCTCTTTAGGTAGTTTCCTGTACTGGGCGCCATCAGATATGAATCGCGGCATCCATGCGCTGACCACCATCTTGATCGTAGCTTGTCCTTGTGCTCTTTTGCTCAGCGCTACGTTTACTCATGCTTCAGTCATAAGTGTTTTGGGAAAAAATGGTGTATTCATAAAGAGCGCTAATATGCTCGAGAAGATTTCGTCCATTCGTCATATTATTTGGGACAAGACAGGAACCCTTACCAATGTAAAGAATCAGAAAATTGAATATCAAGGTCAAGAGCTAAATGAGCCCGAACTCCAATTTATTCTGGCGTTAGTGAATCAATCCAACCACCCTATAAGTCGGTCGATATATGAGTATCTCCGGCCAAAAGTCCAAACGGAAATTTCGAAGACTATCAATTTTTTCCAAGAAAAAATAGGAGAAGGAATCACTGGTGAAATAGACACACATCATTTTGCGATCGGAAAAGCAAGCTTTGTAGGATTGCCATTAAGAATAATAGAGAAACAATCTCGCACCTACTTGAGTATTGACAGGCATATCATTGGATATTTTAGTTTTAGTAATGAGATAAGAGAAGGCTTAGTGGAGAATATTCAAACGCTTCAATCGAAGGGTTATCAATTCACGATTCTAAGCGGTGACAATGCCGATCAGCGAGATCAATTTGAAATTTATTTTGGACAACATACTCCAATGTTTTTTGGTCAGTCTCCCCATGATAAAACGAATAAAATCCACTCCTATCAAGCCAGCGGCGAACAAGTGATGATGGTCGGTGATGGATTGAATGATGCAGGTGCGTTGATGCAAAGCAATGTAGGAATCGCTATTTCCGATGATGTGAATAATTTTACTCCAGCATGTGATATGATTATGGAGGGAAAATCATTTTCTCAGTTCGGAAAAATTCTTGAATACATATCTTCAACTAAGCGAATAATTATTGCAAGTTTTATTTTATCACTACTATATAATATTGTTGGATTGAGCATTGCTGTTCGTGGTGAAATGTCGCCATTAGTTGCTGCTATACTTATGCCTTTGAGCTCAATATCAATCATTCTATTCACAACAACTGTCTCTCGCATTAAGGCTAAAACTGTAGGTTTGAGAGCATCTCTATAAAATGTGACATAAGTCAGTTCTAGCTCTAACTAGCGTCATTACCGAGCGAACATTCGGCATTTATTTTTGGCCAAATAAGATTAAAAAATCTAATGAGTGCCATCTATCTTTTAATAGGAATAAGTATTCCGGTAGCTGCTGGATTCTTGATAGCATTCCTCTACGCTTCCAAACATGGACAATTTGATGATGACTATACACCATCGATTCGCATCCTCATGGATGATCCCAAACCACAAGATAAACCAACAGAACCTATAACAACCAGTAATCAGAATGAACACGCACATTGAACGCTTTGAGTACGACAATAAGATCGTCAAGCAATTTGCCTATGCGGCTGCGATTTGGGGATTGGTTGGAATGTTAGCCGGCTTATTGGCTGCATTGCAACTTGTTTTTCCAGCTCTCAACTTTGATTTTTCGATGACCACCTTTGGTCGTCTTCGTCCCATTCACACCAATGCGGTGATTTTCGCATTTGTGGGTAACGGAATTTTCATGGGAGTGTACTACTCTCTTCAACGCTTGATGAAAGCGAGAATGTTTAGTGATAAACTATCGCAGATTCACTTTTGGGGTTGGCAGTTCATCATCGTACTTGCCGCAATCACTTTGGCATTGGGGATGACTACAGGTAAAGAATATGCAGAACTTGAATGGCCTATTGATATATTGATAACGCTCATATGGGTTGTATTTGGTATCAATATGTTCGGTACTATTATCAAGCGAAGAGAGCGTCACCTCTATGTTGCAGTATGGTTTTACATTGCTACTTGGGTAACAGTTGCCATGCTGCACATCGTGAATAGCTTTGAGCTTCCTGTCACGTTATTCAAGTCCTATTCATGGTATGCAGGTGTTCAAGATGCATTAGTTCAGTGGTGGTATGGTCACAATGCAGTGGCTTTTTTCTTGACTACGCCATACTTGGGCATCATGTATTATTTCATTCCAAAGGCAGCAAATCGACCTGTTTATTCTTACCGATTATCGATCATTCACTTTTGGGCGTTGATTTTCATCTATATCTGGGCAGGTCCTCACCACTTATTGTACACCTCATTACCCGATTGGGCGCAGTCATTGGGAACAGTGTTTTCCATCATGTTGATAGCACCATCATGGGGCGGAATGATCAATGGACTATTGACACTTCGCGGAGCTTGGGATAAAGTGCGCGATGATGTTGTTTTGAAATTCATGGTAGTTGCGGTAACCGCCTACGGAATGGCCACTTTCGAAGGGCCCATGCTATCATTGAAAAGCGTAAACGCCATCTCTCACTTCACCGATTGGACTATCGCACACGTTCACGTAGGAGCCTTAGGCTGGAATGGATTCCTGACCTTCGGTATCTTGTATTGGTTGGTTCCTAGAATGTGGCAAACTAATCTTGCTTCTAAGAAGCTTGCCAACTGGCACTTTTGGATTGGCACACTCGGTATCATCATTTATGCAGTACCAATGTATTGGGCAGGTTGGGTGCAAAGTTCGATGTGGAAGGAATTCACACCAGAAGGACAATTGAAATATCAATTCCTTGACACAGTAACGCATTTACGTCCGTTTTACGCGCTTCGTTCATTGGGCGGACTGTTATTCCTCGTTGGTGCTGTAATGATGGTTATAAACCTTTGGAAAACCATCAAGGCAGGTTCCTTCCTAGCGAATGAAGCAGCTGAAGCACCTGCACTTGCCAAAAAAGTTGAGATTCATGGAAAAGAACACTGGCACCGTTGGATTGAGCGCAAGCCCGTTCAAATGCTTGTTCTATCCCTTGTGGCTGTAGCGATAGGTGGTATCATCGAAATGATTCCTACATTCTTAATCAAGAATAATATTCCAACGATTGAAAGCGTAAAACCTTACACCGCACTTGAATTAGAAGGACGCGATATCTATGTAAGAGAAGGTTGTTATACATGTCACTCACAAATGATTCGTCCATTCAGAAGCGAAACCGAGCGTTATGGTGATTATTCAAAAGCGGGAGAGTTTGTTTATGATCACCCATTCCAATGGGGATCTAAGCGAACAGGACCAGATTTGGCTCGTGAAGGAACAGGCCGAAATAAAAAGATGGATAGTTGGCATTATAACCACATGGCAGATCCCACATCTATGTCTCCAGGTTCTATCATGCCGAAATACCCTTGGTTATTTACATCAAAAGTAGATTCAGACAATACTCATAAAAAGCTATCAGCAATGCAAACCCTTGGAGTGCCATACACCGATGAGTATGTAGCAAATGCGAAAGCGGAAGTTGAGAAACAAGCTCAGGTAATCTATGAAGGTTTGAAAAAAGAAGAGTCCGGTCTTTTGCTTGGTGAAGAAGGACTTCAAAGAGATCATGAAATCATCGCCTTGATTGCCTACTTGCAACGCCTCGGCAGTGATTTAGAGCTTGGAAAAAAAGACACTAATACCTCACCAAAGTAAGCCATGAAATTCATAAATTATCTTGAGTCGATAAGCGGTGTGAGTGTATACCCCATGATCGCATTGATCTTATTCGGAGGTGTATTCGTGATCGCTGTATTATCAGCATTCTTCTCTAAGAAAGAAGACATTCGAGAACAAAGCATGCTTCCTCTTGATGAACCAAAATAATCCCACGCCATGAAAAATAATATCAAAAATATCATCGCAGTACTATTCCTCATTGGAGCAACAATGAGTGCTGCGGCTCAAACCCCAGGACTAAAGGAGAAGGTCGCAGAAGCGGGCCAATATTCTCCCTATTCTGACCCCGTATTCTATGCGCTGTGTTTACTTGCTTTTATACTGCTTGTATTCATTCTTCAGTTACAAAAAGTATTCTCAGGAGTTGCTCGTAATTACGCAAAAGGAGACAACAAAAGCTCTGGATTATTTTCTATGATACTAATCCTTGCTATGACTCAATTTCCGACAAGTGCATTTGCGGCAGATGAAGCAAAGGCCACATTTCTTCACGATGGTTTTGGATCAAATGCTTTCAATGCCTTGTTCTTCTTGATCATCGTCGAAGTAGCAGTAGTTCTATACTATGTTCGTTTAATTCGATTGTTTTTGATAAAAAATGAAATACCCGCAGCGGTTGCAGTGAAAGCGGTAGTTCAGCCATCTTTCCTAGATCGATTCAATAAATCTGTTGCGATTGAAAAAGAAGCCGCAATCATGACAGATCACGACTATGATGGAATACGTGAGCTTGACAATGCCCTACCACCTTGGTGGAAATATGGATTCTACTTAACCATCATTTGGGCATTCGGTTACCTGACACATTACCACGTAACGAAAACTGGTCCTTTGATGGAGCAGGAGTATAAAAATCAATTAGCGCAAGCAGAAATTGAAATCGAAGAGTACCGCAAAAAGGCTTCGAATCTTGTCGATGAATCGAATGTAGTATTACTCACGGCGGCTTCAGATCTAGATAAAGGAAAAGCGACCTTCAACAACTTTTGCGTGACTTGTCACGGAGCATTTGGAGAAGGAAAAGTTGGTCCCAATTTGACTGACCAATATTGGAAGAATGGCGGTGACATTAAAGATTTATTCAAAACTGTAAAGCTTGGTGTTTCAGGCACCGGAATGAAATCTTGGAAATCAGATTTGAGTCCAAGCGCCATCGCAGAAGTATCCAGTTACATTTTGAGTTTGCAAGGAACCAACCCTGCAGGGGCGAAAGCGCCTGAAGGAGTTTTATATCAACCTACTGCTGCGGCAACAATAGATAGCACAGAAGTAGCATTAGCACCAGCAGATAGCACTGCCAAGTAATCATACACACACGAAAATGAGCGAAGAGAAGGATTCATTTAGAGATAGCGTCAGTCACATCGACAAAGAAGGCAAACGCGTTTGGTTTTATCCTAAAAAACCGAAAGGCAAACTCTATAATGCACGCACCTGGCTGAGCTTCGGTTTTCTCTTCGTACTCTTCACACTTCCATTTGTGAAGGTGCATGATGCCCCCCTATTTCTTTTCAATGTATTAGAAAGAAAATTTATTTTATTCGGTGTCCATTTTTTTTTTTTTTTTTTCTTTCTTTTCGTTTTAGGAATGATCATCTTCATTGTATTTGTGGCACTATTTACTGTAGTGTATGGGCGCGTATTCTGCGGGTGGGTGTGTCCTCAAACCATTTTCATGGAAATGGTTTTTAGAAAAATTGAATATTGGATTGAAGGAGATTTTACGCATCAAAAAGCACTCAACAAAGCACCATGGAGCGCTGAAAAAATCAGAAAGAAAACACTCAAAGTAGTAATCTTCTTTCTAATTGCTGTCATCGTTGCAAATACCTTTCTTTCCTATATCATTGGAGTAGATGAAGTGTATAAAATCATCACGGAGCCGATCTCTCAGCACATTGGAGGTTTCTCAGCAATGATCATATTTAGCACCATTTTCTTCTTTGTTTATCTGTGGTTTCGAGAGCAAGCTTGCCTTGTGGTTTGTCCATATGGCAGAATGCAAGGAGTGTTGCTTGATAAACATAGTATCGTGGTGGCATACGATCACCAAAGAGGTGAAAACCGTGAAAAATTTTCGAAACATCCTAGTCCAGAAGCAGGCGATTGCATCGATTGTTTTGAATGCGTGAGAGTATGTCCTACAGGAATTGATATCCGCAATGGCACACAGCTCGAATGTGTGAACTGCACCGCATGCATTGATGCTTGCGATCACATCATGGAAAGTGTAAATAAGCCAAAAGGTCTTGTAAGATATGCATCTGAATACACTATCAATACTGGTAAACGCCTTCGCTGGACTCCACGAATGTTCGCGTACACAGGAATTCTTTTCTTGCTGATAGCGCTGGAATCCTTCTTGTTGGCTACCCGATCAGATATCGATGTAACAGTGATGCGCGCAAAAGGTGCTTTGTTCAATGTCGAGTCCAATGAAAGAGTGAGTAATCTCTACAATGTGCATATCATTAATAAAACAACAGATTCGCTCGACTTAGATATGCGTGTAATCACATCAGGTAGCGAGGTAAAATGGATTGGTGATTTAAAACGTCTAGCACCAGGTGAAATGATGGAAGGAACATTCTTTATCATTTTACCTAAAAATGAAATCAAGGAACAAAAAACAAAATTGAACTTAGAGTTCTGGGATAAAGGAAAAATGATTGGAAAATCAAAGACCACCTTCCTAGGCCCTGTTCACCACTAAAACCGTAAGAACATGAATTGGGGAATCAGAATTGTGATACTGTATACTGGATTCGTCGCATTAATTCTAACACTTGTATTCAAGGCTAGCGGAGAACGCGTAGAGCTCGTCACCAAAGATTACTACGAACAAGAATTAGTGCATCAAGAAAAAATGAATGCACAAAACAGAGGCCTTGAATATAAAGATCTCATCGAGATAAAAACGATGCAGGATGCTATTCAGTTGAACTTCTCCGAAGCATTGCCACCGATGAAGGATACCAAAATCAGTTTTTACTGCCCTTCCAACAGCGACGAGGACAGAGAATTTGTCTTGTTATCTACTGAAAAAACAAAAATGATTTCTACCACGCAATGGAAGAAAGGATATTATGCATTGCGCGTGCAATGGAATAACAATGGACAAAGTATAATCGTTGAAGACACTGTATTTATCCCATGACAACATATCTCGCAGCAGCACTCCTATTGGGCCTTGCAGGTAGCTTACACTGCATTGGAATGTGTGGTCCATTAGTTATGATCGTTCACTCCGGTGGAGACAATCGCAGCTTCCAATGGTGGATCAACAAATTGGTGTATCACTTCGGGCGCATTTTGGTATATGCTGCCTTTGGGGTTATTACAGGATTGATTGGAAAAAGCTTTATTGCCATGGGCTTTCAGCAATGGCTGTCACTTATTGCAGGCATCGTTTTATTCTTTATGTTGGTGCTGCCATTAATGGGGCAAAAGAAGTGGAGCTTCACACCTCCACTTTTTTCAAAAATCACGAAATACTTCGGTAAGTTTTTACAAAACAAAACTCCATTCAAACAATTAATCTTAGGGGTGATTAATGGACTACTTCCCTGTGGATTGGTATATGCAGCAATGGCAGCCTCAATAGCAGGCGGCAGTCCAACTAAGAGTGCATTGTT
Source organism: Flavobacteriales bacterium (assembly GCA_027491215.1). Classification (GTDB taxonomy): domain Bacteria; phylum Bacteroidota; class Bacteroidia; order Flavobacteriales_D; family Sanyastnellaceae; genus JAIXWP01. The sequence continues at coordinate 40,337 of JAIXWP010000135.1, forward strand.
TATGATTGTGTTTGGATTTGCAACGAGCCCTGCATTGATTGTTGTTGCTAAATTATCAGAGACACTGCGGTCAAAATGGAAACCAAAATCACTCGCATATATTCGAGTTGGTTTGAGCATTCTTGCCGTACTATTTATACTGCGCGGCGCCAATCTCGGCATCCCCTACCTCAGCCCCAAAATGCAAGCAGAAACTTGCAATGTGAGTTGCTGTCATAAATAAAAACGATTCTCGATTCTCGATTTTCAATTCTCGATTCTAATTCGAAATTCGCTATTTGTAATTTGTCTCTTGTCTCTTGTCATTTGTAATTTGTCAATTGTCTCTTGTCACTTGTCATTTGTCACTTGTCATTTGTCGTTTGTCGTTTGTTTCAGTTTCTCATTTTCTGCAATTTCTCTAGATTTTTGATCGTGATGGTAGATCCGTGAATTTCAACGATTTGTTCTTCGCGAAAATCACTGAGTGTTCTAATAAGGGATTCCGTGGCGGTTCCGACCATGTTTGCTAAATCTTCTCTTGAGATAGCCATGCTAAACGGTTGATCTCCTCCATCATGATAGCGCTTGCGGAGTACTAGCAAGGCGTCAGCCGCGCGCTTGCGCACGCTGCTATAGGCTAGCGATAAAAGTCTATCCTCTTCTTCTGCTATTTTACCTGTCAACAACTTCACAAACTGCTTACTAGCAGCTGGACTTTGAAAGATTAATTTGAAAAAATCATCTTTGGAAAAAATAAGAACCTCACAATCTTCCAACGCTTCAGAAGATTCTTGCTGGTCAGTATCTTCAAGGAGAGAAACATATCCGAAAAAATCTCCGGGTTGGAGCATTCGTGTTATGAGATCCTTTCCCAGCTCATGACTCTTATATGATTTCGCCTTACCCGATTTAAGAAGATAAAGACCTGCTGGAGTGTCTCCTTCTGAGAAAATCAAATCCTTTTTTCTAAAAATCTTTACTTGTTGCTTTTCTGCAATCTTGGTAATATCATGAATTCCTTCGATTTTGCTCAATAGCTGATTCATACCCTCTTGTCCGTGTGGGAGCTCACGATGTGCCAAGTCCAATTTTCTGAATCGACTTTCAACCGCATTTAGTAATTCAATATCATCGAATGGTTTGGTGATATAATCATCTGCTCCCATTTCCATTCCTTTTCTGATATCCGTTCTTTCAGATTTCGCTGAAAGAAAAATAAATGGAATATTTTGAGTCAACGTGTTTTTACCTAGTAAATGAAGAACACCATACCCGTCAAGCAAAGGCATCATGATATCGCAAATAATAAGTTCAGGCTGCTGGTGCATTGCTGCGTCAACTCCTAGCTTACCATTCTCAGCAGTGATCACTTCGTATCCGGCTAATTGAAGGATTTCTGCGGTATTCTCACGAACGTCAACATTGTCCTCTATTATCAAAATCTTTCTCATAAATTTTCATTTTTTGCAGGAAACTCCAAGTGGAAAGTGGTTCCTTCATTTACTGCACTTGTAAACCAAATCGTTCCATTTAGCATTTCAAGATATTTTAAAACAATATTTAGCCCCAATCCAGTCCCTTGGATATTGGAAACGTTTTGGCCACGATAAAAGCGCTCAAAAAGATGCTCTTGATCTGACTCCGGAATTCCGATACCATAATCCTTAACATCAACCTTCATTTCATTATCTCCCACTTCACAAGTTACTTCAATATTCTTGTTGTCAGCAGAAAACTTGATCGCATTAGCAAGTAGGTTTATCATGATATTTCGGAACATCTGCTTATCAATGTAAAAATCCTTCAACCCACTAAATGCCAACAAAATATTTTGGCCTGGTCGGGTGATCGCTTGAATTTCAGAAATGACATCTTCGAGTACAGCCTTTACCTCTATTTGTTGGAGGTTTGCACGCACCTTTCCTTCTTCCAATTTCCCTAATGATAAAAAGTCGTTTAAAATTTCTGTAAGACCATTCACCGCGCCTTTGATGCGAGTGATGTGCTTCTCGCTCTGATCAGCTTGCTGCAATTCTATATACTTCGCGATGATAGATGCAGAGGAAAGAATGGTTGAAAGCGGTGTTCTAAATTCATGTGAGGCCATGGATATGAATCTACTCTTCATCTCATTCAATTCCTTTTCTTTTTCGAGAGCGTTCGTTAATTCATCCTTAGAATTCTCCAACTCTGTGAGCGCTTCTTTTAGCACAAGCGTACGTTCACTCACCTTCTTCTCTAAGGTTTCATTTAATAGTCTCAGCTCCTCGTTTATCTTTTGAATCTTTTCATGTTGTTCGTGGCGAATAGTGATATCAATGATAAATGCGATGGCATACATGCCATCACTCGTCTCATAATAAGATAAACTAATTTCTACGGGAAATTTAGAACCATCCTTACGCTGACCATGAAGAATAAAGTTCTCTCCCATAGGTCGCTTCATAGGCTTATTCATATATGCCTCTCGATGGCCAATGTGCTTTTCAGCAATATCACGAGGAACTAGAGCTTCTACTTTTTTACCTTGTAATTCTGAGGAATCATAACCGAACATTTGAAAACACTTCGGATTGGCGAGAATAATTTCGCCATTTGAATTCGCTATTAAGATGCCTTCATTGACGTGATTAAACACGGATTCGAAACTACTTTCAGCGCGTGATAGTGGAGTACCCATATAGCAAATTTAGTGGATTGAGGTGGGGATGTGCAAAATCTACCGAGCCAAGGTATGGCTTTCGTGTGAGATGTTTCCTCTCCAAAAAACACCTTCGATAAGCCATACCCGTGCTAAACTGAACAAACGGTCCGGGAGAACCAATAAATCCAGCATGTTTAGCCAGCTCGATAGATTATGTACTCTCTATCTGAAGCAAAGATGTAATGAGATTCTTTTCGTAAAAATGAGGCCGGTCAAATCACGTACTGATAATTATCAGTTTTCTGTTTTTTCCTTCTTTTTTGAAAACCAAAATGGCAAATAATAGAATGAAAGAACAAGCAAACCCGCACCAAATAAAACTGCGGAGAACAGCTTCGTTTTTTCTTCCCAGAAAAATTCACTCATCATCCAATTTCCATTTGCCAAAATCCAAAGTGCCACTGCGATATTATGAATAAGCTCCGTTGAGTTATTTCGTGATCGCCATGTCAGCCAAAGTGCTACGATAAACGTTGGAAAAAACATGGCGGTTCCAACAGCCTTCCATTCCGATACCCAGCACAAATCCTTGATTAACCAAAGGAGGATATGTAAATTTTCTACGCGGCGTAACTTTTCATTCATTGGTTTTCGTCTTTCAATTTAAACATCACTTGATTTTGAACGAAGAAAATATCGAGCAAATTCCAGCGTACCAAACGTGCTAGCAGCTTCGTGAGCACCATTCGATTGATGCCTGTTTTCTTCGCTAATTGATTTTGTGAAAGTCCTACAGATTCTTGAAGGCTCACGAATATTTTCTTTTCTTTTTCTGTATGAAAATATTTGTTTGGTCTATCGACATCATCGCTTTTCCATACTTCAAGCAGCACAGCGGGTGCGATAAAATTCTCATCATCTCTTCTCACAAACGCCTTCCATGAGCCATCTTCGAGTTGTGCTAAATGTGGTCGCTGTCTAGAAGGAAGAATATTGATTTCGAGCACTGCTCTATTATCCACTTTCCAAGTTTGCACTTCTAGTCCTACCGGAGGCTTGCAATACATCTGAGCTGCCGCTTCCATCATGTGCATTTCCTCCTCGGGTCGAATGCCTGCGATCGAACCGTTGTCCTTTACTCCTATCAACAACCTTCCTCCATCTGTATTTGCAAATGCAGAAACAGTGCGCGCAATTTTCTTTGCGTCATCAATTCTCATTTTGAAATCTTGTTGTTGATGCTCACCTTCAGCAATGTAGCGAAGGATAAAAGGCCCATTCATATCACGAATGTAATGCGAGAGCAGGAATTTTACGAGCGCAATTTATACACCGCACATCCCATGCATTTGTGCTTCTTGTTAAAGAACTGAGAATAAAACTTTTTCCCTAAATAAAATAGAGAAGCACCGATTACCAATATGACGAGTATTTCTTGAATCATGATAACAGTGTAAAGGTAATAAACGCTCCAAGATAAGCCAGCACTCCCATGTAAAGAAGTTGAATAATTGGCCATTTCCAGCTGTTGGTTTCGCGTTTCACCACGGCAAGTGTAGCCATGCATTGCATTGCAAAGACATAGAAAATCATTAACGAACCGCCTGATGCGAGATTGTAAACTTTCTCACCAGTATCAGGATTAACTTGATTGCGTAAGCGATCAATGAGCTGTCGGTTTTCCTCATCATCCTCCACTCCTACGCTGTAAATGGTGGCCATAGATCCCACAAATACTTCGCGCGCAGCGAAAGACGTAAGCAATGCTATACCCATCTTCCAATCATATCCTAGCGGTCGAATAGCAGGTTCAATACCCTTGCCCAATATCCCCATGTATGAGTTCTCAAGCTCAATTGAAGCGACCATCACATTATATTCTTTCATGGCCAAAGAATCTTGTAGCAAGGGCTTAGGTAAATCAGCAATGATTCGCTCTGCTTTATCATTCGGACTATAAGAAGCGAGTGCCCAAAGAATGATAGAGATTGCTAAGATGACTTTACCTGCATCCCAAATGAAAACGCGGACCTTTTCGAAAACTAATATTCCTACATACTTCATGCGGGGAAACTTATAGGACGGTAATTCAAGAAGCAAGAAACTTTTATCTCGCGATTTAAGAATAAACTTCATGACTACAGCCATCAGCAAAGCCATCACAACCCCCAAACTGTATAGCCCAAAAAGTACCAATCCTTTAAGATTAAAAAATCCAAATACCTCTTGATCTGGAATGACAAGATTTATGAGCAAAGTGTACACTGGAATTCGCGCAGAGCAACTCATCAATGGACTCACCATAATTGTAATCATGCGATCTTTCCAACTGCTGATATTGCGCGCCGACATCACTCCTGGAATAGCACATGCCACGCTGCTCATCATCGGCACCACACTTTTTCCATTGAGTCCGAAAGGCCTCATCAAACGATCCATGATAAAAACTACACGCGACATATAGCCTGTCTCTTCAAGCAATGCGAGAAAGAAAAACAGCAATGCAATTTGGGGAATGAATACTACTACTCCCCCAATTCCAGGAATAATTCCCTCTGAAAGTAAATCCGTGAAAACACCAGCTGGAAGCGTATTTCCAACCCATGCACTAAAATCACCAAACACGCCATCGATGAAATCCATCGGCACATTGGCGAAGTTGAAAATGAACTGAAAAATAATAAGTAAGACCGCTATGAAAATGGCGTATCCCGCTATAGGGTGCACGAGTAGCTTATCTAGTTTATTGGAAAAAGTTGAAACGTTTTCAGCTGGGCGATGAATGGCCGTTTTCAAAACATAGTGAATCTTTTGAAAGCGTAGTTCCGCATCTTTCGTTTGAGCAGCTTCGTCGTTTTCAATTGCAATCAAGTCTGCATCAACAAACTTTTCCAATCGAGGAGAATGTTCAAATTTTAGAATAGCCTTTTTAAGATCAGTCAATCCTTCACCACTTCTCCCATTAACAGCCACGATAGGTACACCAGGAAAATGCTTCGCAATACCTGATGAGCTATATCTGATTTGTCGCTTTTCCGCCACATCTGTCATTGAAAGCACCATGATGAGCGGTAGACCTAAATCATATAATTGTGAAAAGAAAAGCAAGTTTCTTTCCAGATTGGATGCATCTACAACCACAGCTATAGCTTCTGGAAAATCAGCTGTGTCTTTTTTCGTCAAAAAATCATAGACTACTTTCTCATCGCGTGAGCGAGGAAACAAACTGTAAGTACCCGGAAGGTCGGTTACCGTGACACTATGATTCTGATCTAATTGAAATCTACCTGACTTCTTCTCAACAGTAACGCCTGGGAAGTTTCCCACTTGTTGATTTAGCCCTGTAAGAAGATTAAATAAGGAGGTCTTGCCGGTGTTAGGATTGCCTATCAGAGCGATGTGCTTGACTTCCATAGATGCAATCAGAGTTTAGGCTTCGATTTGTACGAGATCCGCCTCCGATTTTCGAAGTGAAAGAACATAACCATCCACGTCAACAGCGATGGGATCACCAAAAGGTGCTTTAAAAAGCACTTTCACCTCTTTACCATGATATAAACCCATCTCGGTAAGCTTCACTTGCAAATCACCTTGAGTGATGCTAGCAACGCGTACGAGTTGTCCAATGTTTATTTTTGAGAGGCTTGACTTCATGATGCAATGTCTAATGCAAAGAAACAGCAGGAATTCTAATTATGAATACCACAAAAGTGGTATTGTAAAAGCCAATTCTAAAAAGTTGAAAACTTGAATTCTACAACTTTTGACTGATTATCAATGGTTTTGTTCCCAAATCCATATAACTCACGCTTCGATCCATCTGAAAAATGTAAAATCAGAATGGGAGAAAATATATAAGTATCATCAAACTCCGCAGGAATTGAAACATCAAAGTGAGCCTTGGTCAAATCCTTCTTGAGCACAGTTGGGTTAAGCTCAACTAAAAATGGCCCTGCATAAGCTACTTTGCCACCAAACTCAATATTTTCACCGCCCTTGAAACGTCCCACTATTTCCTCTCTTTTGTTAAAGATTTTCAACTCGATAGGAGTTCCAACTTTCTTAGTTTCCTGACCATCTGGAGTAAAAAATGTTAACTCTGCCTTCACCACTTTCGTGCGGTCTACTTTGACAGTAATAGATTCTTCACGTTGACCGAATTCATTTTTTGCTGTAATATGATAAGTGATAGTATCCTCAGGAGCTACGCTCAATTGCCACTTCGCGCGTTGCTTTCCAATGCCATGATCTAACTCTATTTCTGACACACCTAGAACATTCCAAGTAAAAGTGATATCCTGGCCTTCATATATCTCATCATCATTTACAAAAAAATCTTTGATATAAGGAGCTAGCCTTAATTGATCTTGAATGGTGTATTGCCACTCTTCATTGTCAGAAAACCGAACGAACATTCGGCCACCCATTTCACCTCTTTTAAAAGACTGACGAATCGGTACTGTGGTAAGCTTTACCTTCTTGGTCTTACCATTCTTTTTCACCAACATATAATCTCCCGCAGCAGTGAGCACACCGTCCGAATCAATTTCTTTCAGTTTACGCTTCTGATCTTCTTCCAAGTTCACAGCCGTCAATACAAGGCTGTCTGGATTCTGAGTAAATCTTAGTACCACAAGTCCTTTGTTTGCTTTTAACACTTCAAGTTCTTTTTGAAAAAAAGGTCCAGATGCATTTTTTGCAAAGCGTTGCACTTGCTCTTTGTACTTCACATTTTGATCAAAGAAATAGTTGAGCTCTTTATTGAAATTAGCCCAACCGTTTTCATTGTATTCGAATTCAAAAAGCCTTAATGTAAACTGAAGGTCAATCCCTCTTGCATCGTACCATTTTACGGCATCTTCAAGCTGTAAAATTGGCTGAGCATTCCACCAATTGACAAACGAAGCAGTTCGCTCTTCCACCGATTTGGAAGCATCCATTTCGAAGGAAGTCCAAATTTCTTTTTGAGAAAATACATGATTAACAAAAAATAAAAAAACACCGAGTATTAAAATTCTCATAGTGCAAAGGAAGATTTACGAGAAGTGCTGTACATGACCAATAACATGATTGGAATGATGTAATCCCCCATTCTTTCAATGGTCTCCAATATATCTCTATGTTGGCCGACAATGGGATGTAGCATTTCCGTAAAAAATTTATAGGATAGAATAAATATCATAAGACCGGGTAGTCGAGGAACAAAGAATACAACCACTCCGAGCAACATTTCGAATGCACCAAAAACTTTTAGCGTAGTGGAATCCACTGCGAATCCTAAGAACTGTAAGTGCTTTGCGATGAGTGCATTTTCATTAAAAAAAGAAAGTCCACCGTGTCCAATCAATAGTGCAACTAGCGACCATCTCAATATTTTTTCAAGAATGCTAAATCCATCTTTCCAATTCAAGTCATTCAATTGAATGCGTTGAAAGGCTTTAACCCTAAACTGACTCCATCCGATCATAAATAAGAATGCGATGGGCGGCCCGTAGTTTCCAGCCCTTTCAAAAAACTCAGACATACCCATGCCTGCCGAGGGTCTTAAAAGCGCTGTAAAAACAGTCCAAAACGCAGCCCAGACGAGTATCGCTCGTGTAGGAAAAAAGAAGATAGACACACCCACGAAAATATCCATCACTCCTACCAATGGCATTAATGATTGAGATATGGGGGCAGGAAAAAAGAAAACCTCGAAAAAACTAAGCCAAGCTGTTTTCCCTAATAATCCCCAAATACCGTGGCCTATAAAGCATCCCAGAATTGCAAATCGCAATAAAAAAAACAATCGCTCCTCCAATGAAATGGATGAAGCGAATGGATTTACAAACGTGCGATATGTTGCAGTACCAGACATAAAAAGAAAGCTCCGCCTCGCCGCTTTTAAAGACGAGACGGAGCATATCTAAATTAATTCAATAAAGTCAATTTAAGTGTTACAGAAACTCCGTTACTAGTCAATTGAACGAAGTAGTTTCCTGCAGAAACACCTTTAGTACCAACAGTAATTTGATTACCACCAGCAGCGCTGATTGGAAGTTGTTGTACAAGTTTACCTGATGCATCCATCAATGAAACAACTAGATCAGAAGGAACATTGTTCATTCTCACAGTTACATCATTACCCGCTTTTACAGGATTAGGGAATAAATCAAGTGATACGGATTGATTCCATTCTTCAACAGAAGTGATTTGATCTATATCGAATACATCTGCAATTGCTGTGACCTCTTGATTGTTTCCAAGAGCATCTTTAGCACCAGCAATTTGCACATCCACTCCTGATGCAGCAAGATCCAGATCTTGAACTGTAAATACAGCATTGAATGTTAAATCATTTGTCCAAGAACTAGAAAGAGTTTGAACAACCGCCGAAGAGATATCATCAAACGGGAAGGTCACCACTGGGTCACTAGTGATGTCCATCGGCTCATCGAAAGTGAATGTCAATTCTAAGCTTGTTGTTTCATTTACGATAACACTTAAGCTAGGAACAACCGCTGTGTTGATTGGATTACGTGTATCGATAAGCAAGTTAGTATTGCTTTCAGAAACAGTAGCAAGAGGATTACCTCCTAGGTCTGTAGCAGCAGTAACGGTGAAGTTTACGTTTGAATATTCAACACCACCATCCAATATATTGAAGACTGCATTATAAGTGTATTCATTGAACCATGCACTTGAATTTGATAATTCAAATGTTGAACTTGCAGCATCGACGTTTGAGAATTCAAATGTTGGTGCAGATGTCATATCCATTTCATCATCAAATACGATTTCAAGATTGATGATACCATCGTTCAAAGAAGCATCTGTAACGGTAGTTAAAGAAGGGTTCACAGCTGTAACTATAGCAGGATGTGTATCCACACCAAATACATCCTCGATGGTTTGAGTTTCTTGGATATTTCCAAACAAATCAATAGTACCGGAGATTGTCACATCTATCATTGGGATTTCTTCATTCGAAGCGTTTACACTGTATGTCCAAGAATATCTGTTTACATCTGTCCAACCTTCTGTTATAAGCGTTCCAAGTGTGTTTGTGAAAATGCTATTATCAGAAAATGCGATTGCTGGAATTGCTGTAGGATCAACTGGCTCTCCGAATATTGCATCAATTGTGAACTGTGTTCCGATAGAGGCAACATTCAAAAATATTGTTGTTGATGCTGCCTCTGTCAAAATAGGGTTCTCAGTATCGATAATGATAGCATCCGTTACGTTCAATTCATCTTGCGCATTGCCGCTCATATCTTGAGCACCAGATACAAGCACATCTGCCATCATTGCCACGTTTGCATCAATTGCATCAAATACTGCGAAGAATGTTTGATTATCTGACCAGTAGCTCAAGTTTGCGTTGTAGATTAATGTAGAGCTAGCATCCTCAGTTGGGAAAGAAATAGTTGGATTGACATCCATGTTCATTACCTGATCAAAAGAGAATTCAACGGTGTATAATCCGTCCAATGCAACCGCATCATTGATGAATTCATTAGAAGGAATAACGTTTGCCAATATTGGATTATCTGTATCGATTTGGAACATATTCGCTAAAGCGGGAACGATGGTATTACTTTCCAAATCCTTTGCATTTTCAATTTTGCAAACCGTGGTTGCAACTTCTTCATTAACGTCAACGATGTTGTAAACGAAAACATAATGAGAAGCATCTGTCCAAGAACCGCTTACTAAGCTAAGTGAGTTGGTTGGGTCGCCCACTGTGAATGAAATCTCAGGAGTGAACGCAGGATCCATTTCTTCAGTGAATTCAACTGTAATTTCTAATTGCTCACCAATGTTTGTATCTGTGATCAATGCATGGCTTGGCGAAATAGAAACGACGTGTGGAATACCAGCATTTTGGATACCATTTGCTTTCTCAAAAGCGCGTGGGCCGATGATCATACCTACTCTACGACCTGGGATATCGTCTTGTGGTGGGTGAAGACCTCCATAGATTCTTGAAAGTGAACACTGGTCAGCAGCATCTGCATAACGCGCCCATTGCAAGCGTGTATCTACAGATGGACCTTCACTTGCACGGAGGTATTCGTTTTGTACTGCATAAAACTCACCATATCCACCTGGGAAATATTCAGAACCTGTCAGTCTAGTAAGAATTTCAGCCGCTGTTCTTGAGTATGTAGAGTGACCTGAATAGTAACCTGGGAATGGAGGTGTCACGAAGGTACGTACCTGGAATGTCCACCAATTTTCACCTAGGATCCAACCCACACCATCTAAACCTGTAGCCTCTACTGGACCGCGGAACGTGTAGAGTTTTACTTTATTTACGTGCTCATTATTTGCACCAGCTAATGGATCTCCTTCTTGAACAAGTTCAATAAAACCTGGGATAAGAGGAATACCCGCTGGATCATAGCTTGGCAAGTTCATGTCAGAGCATTGACCATGATCAATCATATAACGAATCGCCATGACCGGACGTGTATAGTCATAAAAACCTTTCGTGCTCCAGCAAGCAACAGCAGCATCGTGTATACCCCCACCAAGAGCTAGGTACGAGCGCACATCAAACTCAAGATCGTTTAAGATTTCACCTTGACCTTCCCAACGTTTTTCGAAAAGTGGGTGGTTTGAAATATTATTGATAATTGTAAACCAGTGCCCAGGTGGTGTTTCAGACTGTGGACCATCTGCCCAATATTCTGACAACACTCTAGAATAGTCTCCTCTTGGAACTAATTGTTCTTCATAAGGAAGACCAGTGACCGGATTTACATCGTAACCCTCACCTGGATCTCCCCCTTCAAAAACATTGTAGAAATTTTTAAATTCTTCGAACGTAGATGGGAATGTTGACTCATCGACATTACCAATTGATGCTGGAGAAATATCTTTCATCACCCCATCTGCAACATCGTGGAAGCTATGCCAAATAGCCACTGTAGCGTAACCCCAACGGAAGAAATCTTCATCCCATTGGCGCGCAACTTCAGTAACCGTATCGAGCATTGGAGGCACACCCTGATCTAGGTAAACATTCCAGTTATAACTATCTCTAAAGAACACTTCCTTGTCTTCATCTGTCAAGGAGAATGGCACCACATTTCCCCATTCAGGAGAAAGTGCAGGGGCACCATTTGCTATAGGAAAACCAGCTTGATCGAGAGCGACAGTTAAGGAAAGAGGTTGCCACCTGTTACCGTCATATGCTAATGCATTGCCGGGAATCTCAGGGAAAATATTGCCATTTACAGTTTGGTAGTATGCATTAGAATAACCGAACTGTTGACGTGAGCCGTCTTGCAAAGCAAAAGCTTGCATGCGAGCAGCAATGTAGTTACCCAATTTAGCAGGGTCTCCATCACTATAGTCAACAGAAGTAACATCTGTTGGATAGCCAAGCTCCGCCATCAAATCATTGCAATATCCTATCATGAAAAGATTCCAGTTGTTTTGAGGCGCACCGCTATATCTATTGAACAAGAAGCGATACATAGCATAAGAAATTGCTTTCTCTTGCGCGGCCTGCTTGTCTTCAGGGATAATAATTCCGTTATATGGACATGGAAAACCATTCCATGTTTGGCCTAAGAAAAAGGTTGAAGCATCATCATCAAAAGCTGCCCATGCATCATACATGATGATAGAAGCATGAAAAAGATTACGAGCTTGAACAGTAGGACGAGCAGCGTCCTTGCGAATACAGTTTAATTGTACTTCATTCCACTTCATCGCTACAGAATGTTCCTGTGCGATAGAATTGATGGATAAAAGTAAAAAACCGATAAAAAACAAACGCCCCAAAAAGCTAGGAAGGGTAGTGTGTTTAACCATTAGATCAAAAGTTTAGTATTTGTAAATGCTAGTTGTTCTTCGGTATAAAAATAAAAAGAAACTTCTTACGTTTTACGCCGATCCTGCAAATGTAACAAAATTATAAACTTTTAAAATAAGCTAAAGAATACAACCGTGATAATCAGCGATTAAACTTACCTTAGAATTGTAACAACACCGTTGTAATTTTCCACCTCTAGCTCTCTTCCTTTTACCTCCAAGGACCAGACATATGCATCCATTTGGTTATAGTAACCATTCGAATTGGCATCACCCAACCATGCTTTGTTGTAATCTGTTGACTCAAATATTAACTCACCCCAACGATTAAATATTCGAAGGAGATAGTACTCTGGTTCGTAGCTGAATTTTGGAATAAAGAAATCATTCAAACCATCATCATTTGGGGTAAATGAGTTGGGAATGAAAACATAGAAATTATCTCTGATGATAAAAGTTTGTTCAGCGGTATTGATACAACCTCCCGTATCGATTGCTGTTAGTTTTACCACATAATCTCCTGCAATTTGTGGAAGCGTGTATTCGAAAATACTGTCATTCCCTAAGTTGTCACCCAATCCAGTAATGGCCCATGAAAGCGAATCCGCATTCGTTGATGTACTTGTTGCGAAAAGTACAGGCTCATCGGTGGTTACCTCTGCTGGATCCATTGAAAACGATGAATTAACAGGCGATGGCTGAACGATTTCGAAATTGTAAATCGCAGAACAAACAGGAGAAAAAAGAACCAATGCCTCATATTCTCCAGCGCACAATGATTCTACGCTGACGTTTGTTCCAGTGCTTGTACTTCCGCCATCAATAACTACAGTCATGCTGGTATTATTAGAATCAGAAAAGATCGCTTTCCCATCACAGCTTTCGTAGCAACTATTCGAAATGGTTTCAATAGAAATTTGTGGTGGATTGTTAAAAGTGATAACTACTTCATCCTGATTACTGCAAAGATTGGTTGATACTTCAGCTACCACAGTGTACACACCCGGACCGTTCGCCGTAATTTGAATGGTTGAATTGATCGATGACGAATACGTTAACCCAGGAGTCGGTAGCCAATTGATATTTCCATTCGGTGCGATAACATCAAAGGTGCCTTGCAAATCACACAGTTCTTGATCGCCGCCTAGAGAAATAGATAGCGGAGTATTTCCAACAATGATTGATTCACTGTCATCGCAAGATTGACCTGCCGTCGACACTACATAAGTTCCTGGAGTTAGATTACTCAATGTTAAGAAGGCACAATTTTCAAGGACATCAGTAACCGCCCCGTAATTAAAGTCAGGACAACCCTCTGCATTTATTACTTCTACTTCGATCACGCCACCTTGGCCCTCACATGCATCGGTAACAGTGTACTCGATTTGGGGCAACAAGGGCAGTTCAAAATCATAGGTGCTTGAAAGTGCATTCCCGCAAATATCTGTCGGTGTTGAATTAAATGATAAGGTGACAGTTCCAGGAAAATTATCCAAAGTATTTGCATTGACGGTAAATGAGTTGGTAAACTCACCACTACCAGGATTGATAGACTGAATGGTGATAGTAGTCCCTCCTTGAGATAATGAAAGATTTGCTAGGTTAAAAACACTTGATTCGATGTTTTCGCTTAAGGTAAAAGTAACAGCCTCTTGAGTGCATGAAGGTTCTGCCAAAATGATTTGTGGTGCGGTGTCGTCAAAAATTTCCGCAGTACTGCCACCGAAGTCAAGACTATAGCCATTCAATGTAGAGCTATAATTCATCACAGAAAGTGCATACACCTCACCTTGACTCACAGGTAGATCAGCATTGAAAGGAGGACCGAATGTATTACCGGGACCATTGCTACTCCCTACTCCGCCGTTAGCAGACGATATTCCTGTGGTACCTTGATTACCAAAAGTTTCTCCGTAAGAATTGCAACTCACCTCTGGTGACGTTCCATTATTGATCCCTGCACACCCGCCGTTTGTTATTTCATACAAAGACCAATCGTAATCATCAAGAAGGCTGTTGGGTCCTAATGTGAAATTGAGAACACCATCTTCCTGCACCGTGAAAATATACCAAGCACTATTGAACTCTCCGGCTGTTTGACAAGACCCAGGTGCTAATTCAAAAACATTACCTGTTCCAGCTGGCGAGTTATTCTGTGTATATGTCTCTTGACATACCGATTGAGCTGTATTACAATCGCTTGATTGCGACCAAGCTCCTAGAGCTAGGATACAGCAAAGCATTGTAAAAACGGACTTCATCATATTTAGAAAGACTTTTTTAAGTAGACCAAGTTAAGGCAGTTAAAGTTGTTTATAGCTACAAATATTCAGGAATATTCTACTTGTTAAACAAGAATAGGGTATGAAAAAAGAGAGAGTTTCATTTGTCAAAAATTCAAATCTCATGAACCAATTACCCCCATTTTTCTTCTTCGAAGATGATGACGATGAAGATGACGACGACGGACAAGACTTCTCGAAATTAGATAGTCCGATGGCTCATCTATCCGACGAGCAAATTGCAGATCGACAGGCACGCGATATTGCGATTGAAACACACCCGCTCTTTCGAGCTTTGGTAGAAATGAAAGATATTTATTCATTGATAACCGAAACGATCGAAGTGTTTATTAGCCCTTCATTCACTTCTCCTGCAAATTTGGATGAGCTCATAGTGGATTTAGAAAACCTCTTGCGATTTGAACATATCGAGCTCGTCGGTTCAGATTTTGTCGAAGATCTGTTGCAGCTTCGTCTTTCAATAGCACACTATAAAAGGCCCATTCAATTTTTAAAATATACACCTTTCGTAGATGGACGACACATCACCATACTTGAAGAATCATTTGAAGAGGTTCAGCAAGAATTCCGAACATGGGTACAAGGCCTAAAAGCTAGCTATACCTGGCCTACCGAAGATGAGTGGGGACTCTGTCATTATTGAGAAGATAAGTTTTATAGTTTGTTTGCAGCTGTTGTCAACTGAATGATGTAATCTTGCGCCGAAACAAACCTTATAATTATGAAATTACATTCAATGAAAGCGACCCTCGTGTTGATGCTCGCATTATTCAGCGTGGTAAGCTTTGGTCAAGCCCTAAAGGTTCCTGCACCAAGCCCACAACAAACAATTAAGCAAGCTTTTGCTTTATCAGAAATCAGCATCACTTATTGCAGACCTAGTGCTAAAGGTCGTACTGTTTTCGGTGACGTAGTGCAATATGGCCAGATCTGGAGAACAGGTGCAAACGGAGCTTCTACTATAACTTTTGGTGAAGATGTAACCGTTGAAGGAAAAGCTATCAAAGCAGGTACTTACGCTATCTATTCTATTCCCAACAAAGAATCTTGGGATATCATGCTATACAGCGACCTTGAATTAGGTGGTAATGTAGGTGAGTATAACAAAGAGAAAGAAGTAGCTCGTTTCGCAGTGAAAGCGCGTCCTCTTGCAGAAAGCGTAGAAACATTTACTATCAATGTAGCTGATCAATCTTCAAACACAGCTAGTATCGAGATGTCTTGGGAAAAGACACGTGTGTCTTTCCGAGTGGAAGCCGATATCGATTCTAAAATCATGAAGAACATCGAATCTGCAGTGATCAAGGATAATAAGCCATACTATCAAGCGGCTAGCTATTATTATGAGAACAACAAAGATTTGAATCTTGCATTAGAGTGGATCAACAAAGCTGTTGCTAATAATCCAAACGCTTATTGGGTTCATATGTTGAAAGCTAAAATCCAATTCAAAGCAAAGGACACCAAAGGCGCAAAGGAAACGGCGTTGAAAGTGGTTGAGTTGGCGAAGGCCGATGGTGATGATGCATACGTTCGTATGGCAGAGAAGCTCATCGCTGAGATTAAATAAGGCACTTTTTTTACAGTTAATAGAATCCTGAATTGATTACTAGTTAATCGATTCAGGATTTTTCTTTTGGAACAAGTTGAACAGTAGACCTAAGGCTACTACAGAAAGACAGCCCCAAACATTTAACCACAAGAAAGCCATGACGTCATAATTCCATAAGACAATGACCATTGCCTCTGTGATACACGCTGCCAAGAAGACTTGATTCCCATTCACTCGTTTCACATAAAAAGCTACTAAAAACACCCCGAGTATCGTTCCGTAGAAGAGTGATCCAAGAATATTAACCGCCTCAATCAAGTTGCCCAGCTTACTAGCGAAAATGGCCACGGCAATACAGAATAGTCCCCAAGCAACTGTACTCCATCTCGATACCGCTACATCCCTACTCGACTCTTTGTCCTTGTGATAAAGCCTTTTGTAGAAATCGACCACTGTTGTTGACGCAAGAGAATTCAATCCACTAGCTGCACTGCCCATAGAAGCAAGGAAAATAATAGCAATCAATAATCCGATAATTCCTACTGGTAATTGGTTGGTAACAAAAGTGAGAAAAACATAATTCGAATCATTCTTATCAGCACGATCATTGTTCTTAACGATGAGATCCACGGCCTTTTCTCGAGCTATAGTCGCCTTTTCATCCACCGAATGAACGTTCTGTTTTGCTAGTTCAACAGCAGCTTCATCCTCTGATTGTACCGCTAATACAAGCTTCTCCACCTCCACTCTCTTTTGCTCGTGCAGGTAGTTGAACTCCTTCTCGGCGCTGCTAAATGCGTCAGCATAAGACGACTGTCGTACTTTTTCGACCTCCGTTGGATTAAAGAACACAGGCGGCGTATGAAATTGGTAATAACTAAATACGAGTGTTCCAATCAACAGAATAATGAACTGCATAGGAATTTTCACCAAGCCATTCATGAGCAATCCCCATCTGCTTTCTTTGATAGAGTTGCCCGTAAGATATCGTCCCACTTGAGATTGATCGGTGCCGAAGTAACTCAATTGCAAAAAGAAACCTCCTATTAATCCAGACCAAAGATTGTATTTATTGTTCCAATCGAAAGTGGTGTCAATCGCGTTGAGCTTGTCCATTTTACCAGCGATATGCAGTGCATCCATGAAGCCAACATTTTCTGGCAGTAAGTGAACTACCATGTAAGCAGCCAGGAATAGCCCTGCGAAGATGATGAGCATTTGAAAGAGCTGCGTATAACTTACTGCTTTCGTTCCACCATAAACAGTATAGACGATTACAATCAAACCATTGAATACAATGGTATAAATCACATCGACGTGAAGGATGGTAGAAAGAATAATAGCAGGTGCATAGATGGTGATTCCCGTAGACAAGCCTCTTTGCAATAAAAACAAAAATGCCGTCAGCGTTCGTGTTTTATTATCGAATCGTTGCTCGAGAAATTCATAAGCAGTGTACACATTCAATCGTTTGAACGCTGGCACGAAGGTGATACACAGCACCACCATTGCGAGCGGCAATCCAAAATAAAACTGAATGAAACGCATTCCGTCGCTGTATGCCTGTCCGGGAGCGGAAAGAAACGTGATGGCACTGGCCTGTGTTGCCATCACAGAAAGACCGACGTGATACCACGGCAGTTGCTGATCTGCGAGGAGATAGCTTTTCATCGTTTGCGAACCACGACTCTTCCAGATGCCATAAAGCACGATGAAAGCGAGTGTCCCCGCTAATATGATCCAATCAATCGTGCTCATTCGAAGTGCTTAGTAAATACATAAAGACCGATGATGATTAGCACCAACACTGCGATCACAGAGATGTACCATGCGGGCCAAATGTATTTTTGCTTCATCAATTAGGGATGTGATGGAAGTGAGATGAGGTTCGCAAATATGCGGTACGCGCCTGGAACTCCCGCAGGTAGCTGTCGGAAGAACGCGAGTCCTGTATAAACGAAATTACCTTTTCCGTAGGCAGCTACAATAGTGCTTGTATCCAAAGCTCCTTCACCCGGGTCGGCCATTGAAAATATTTTTTGATAACGTTCGTCGGGAGCCTGGGTGAAATAAATACCGCGCTCTTGAATCCAATTTGCGAAATCAGCATCAGTGATTTTATTTGGTTGGTTCAATGCGGCATGCTCTGGTAAGAGGAAATTGACCTTTGCTTTCTCATCCGTCACACGATCGCGCGAGATAGTGAATTCATAAGGACCAATCTTCGATTTCAATGGACCGATGCGATTATTAGTGTTGTACTGCACCAATAAATTACCACCATTTTTTACATACTCCATCAAGCGATCATAATACACGATCATACGATCATTCGTATTGTAAGCGCGCACACCTGTAATGATTGCTTCATACTTTGAAAGGTCTCCCGTTAGAATTTCTTCATCGCTCAACATCGTCACACTACATCCGATTTGCTCTAACGATGCCGCAACTCCATCGCCTGCTCCATCAATGTAGCCAATGTTTTTTCTGATCATTTTTATATCAGAAAACACCAATTGAAATTTCGCTGGCGAGAGAATAAATTGATTCGGGATGTGATCATAGTCGATGCGTTGCATCGATTGATTGTACTCTTTTCCGTTAATTTTTGCTGCAATCTGCAACTCTCCTGTCAAGGCCTTTGCGCTTGGTGTGATTCGCAGTCGAATCACTTGTTCTGTATTCTTAGCTGAAAGATCAAAAGCGCAATTGTCACATTCTACTTTCCAATCTGCTCCTGCATTGATCACTATCTGTCCTTTTGCATTCGTTTGATTTGAATGGACAATGACCTCCACTACTCTCTCCTTGCGTTCATTGAAAACCAACGCTTTTTGCTTTTGAGTGAACGTAACAGGAGCAAGCACTTCCAGTGGCCGGAAGATTTCTCCCTTTACAGGATCAGTAAACTTATATTGGATGGGCAATTTTATCTCTAATGGTAAGCCCTCTATTTCTGCTTTCAGTATGACTGCACAAGCGGCGTCATTCAGGGGTTTCCCTATTGTAGTCCATGGTGAAATTTCAAACTCACCCAAGCTGTGTTTCTCATTCAACCAATATGGATTCGAAAAAGCAGCATTGGTAGTGAGTTTAAATAAATGTTTTGGCGAATAGAGTTTATTGATATCCAATTTTGCATTCACCGTAGAGTCGCCGTTCTCATAGACAATCGACTTCAAAGAAGCGTTGACATTATTTCTAAAAATGTAATTTGTTGTAATCTGGAACTGTTCACCTGGCACCACCGAATGATCGTTCGATACCGCCTCACCATAGAAGCCAGAACTAGCCAATATCAACTGTTTCGTCTCTTCGAGTTTGATTTTTTTCCAATAGGAAATCGACGCTCCATCTTCTTTCAACGCTTCGATTTTTTTATAGATAGAAACTAGCATCGCTACTGTTTTCTCCGGAGCGTCTGCTCTATAATTAAACACACACTCATTGAGTTCTGCTTGTATTCCCTGCGACATTGCTATGCGAGTCCAGTTGACATCCACACCATCCATAATATCAGTAGTGGCTACGTCCCCTTTCATGTGCTTGAAGTACTCAAGATTGAAACCGCGCTGACGCGCGCTACCAAAGCCTTGGCTCTTATGCATGGATCTACTCTCTGATGCAATCTCTCCATAACTGCGCCCCATGAGCACATTGTAGTTCCCAACATCCACCTTCAATTGATCTTCAGATGTCGTGTTATTTCCTCCGAAATTGAATGTATTCCAAAGCAATCGTTTCGCTTGCCAAACTTGCGTGTACTGCAATTGATGTGAGAATCGTTTGGGATCTGCCGCCGCTTCAAAAGCATCTTCCGCCAATATTGCGGAAGCGGTGTGATGTCCATGACCACCCTCACCCGTAGTAGGGAAGCGACAAATAATCACATCTGGTTTAAATGTGCGAATCACCCAAACCATATCAGCAAGAATGCTATCGCGATTCCAAAAACCGAACGTTTCTTCGGGATTTTTGGAATACCCAAAATCATACGCACGTGAGAAAAATTGTTCTGCCTTATCAATTCCACGAGCCGCCATCAACTCGTTGGTACGAATCAAACCCAGTGGCTCTCCTTGCTCGGTACCAATCAAATTTTGACCACCATCACCACGCGTAAGGCTTAGATAGCCTGTGCGCAACTTGCGTTCATTAGCGAGGTAAGCCAACAAGCGCGTGTTCTCATCATCGGGATGTGCCGCAATGTATAAAACCGATCCAGTAGTCTGAAGTTTTTTGAGATTCAAAAGAATCTCAGCGGAGTTCTGTGCGAAGAGAGGGCTAGTAAACAGGAGAACGAGGAATAACGCAAAGTTCTTTCTCAACATAACGGTTAAAGTAGTATTTCAACAAATATAATTGAATGCGTAAAGGTGTTGGGACAATTACTATTTATTAGCAATTGTATAAAATAAAAATCCCTTCTACCGAGCTGAGTACCTAGATAGAAGGGATATTGTATTTTTTACAAAAAGCTTTAGACTTGAGCGAGCTGTACTTTCAGACCTTCCAATTCAGGAGCGATGTGAATTTGACAACCCAATCTTGAATTTGATTTCACGAAGAATGCTTGATCCAGCATTGATTCTTCATCATCATTTCTTTCAAGAATATCATGGTCAGAAAGAATGTACATGTGACAAGTAGCGCACATGGCCATTCCGCCACAAGTGCCTTCTACAGGGAGCTCATAGCTTTTGCAAAGCTCCATCATGTTCATGTTCATATCGGTTGGGGCCTCTAACTGATGCTCCACACCTTCTCGATCGACCACTGTAATATTTACGATATTGTCCATTCGTGTGATGAATTAGAATCCTGTTACACCATTTACCGTGGTGTATTTCAAGACATAATTTTTATCTGGGTAAATGCGCTTAAATGCACTTTGCACCATCAATGTTGCTTCGTGGAAACCACAAAGAATCAACTTCAATTTTCCTGGATAGGTATTGATATCTCCAATAGCATAAATACCATCTACATTGGTGCTGTAGTCGAATGTATTTACTTCGATTGAATTCTTATCGATGTTCAATCCCCATTCAGAAAGTGGTCCAAGTTTCGGTGACAAACCGAAAAGTGGAAGCCAGTGATCTGTATTGATTTCAGAAGTACTTCCATCTTGCGCTTGCACCGTGATTGAAGCCAACTTATCTGTACCGTTCACACCTACTACTTCAGCATCTGTAAGAAGTGTAATCTTGCCGCTGTTCGACATATCGATTACTTTTTGTACTGAGTCTGGATGACCTCTAAAGCTCTTAGAGCGGTGAATTAATGTTACAGATTCTGCCACTCCAGAAGCGAGGAAAACCGACCAGTCGAGGGCAGAGTCTCCACCACCGCTGATCACTACATTTTTTCCTTTATAAAAATTAGGATCGCGCACGATATACTCGATGCCCTTGTCTTCAAAATCAGTGATATTTGAGATAGGCGGTTTGCGAGGTTCGAAGCTACCAAGACCACCAGCAATAGCTACTACAGGAGCGATATGTTTCGTACCTCTTGAAGTAGTCACAATGAATTTTCCATCTTCTGTTTTCTCAAAAGATTCAGCTCTTTCGCCAAGGGTAAAACCTGGTTTGAAAGGTTCAGCTTGTTTCATCAAGTGATCGATGAGATCTCCTGCGAGAACTTCAGGAAATCCAGGAATATCGTAGATGGGTTTCTTTGGATAAATTTCTGTCAATTGTCCACCTGCTTGTGGTAATGCGTCGATAAGGTGGCAACGTAATTTTAGAAGCCCTGCCTCAAACACCGTAAACAATCCACATGGACCAGCGCCGATGATGAGGATATCCGTTTCTATCATATAATTTTTATTCTAAAATCTGAATGCAAAAGTAATGGAATCAAAGTCATAGAGAGTTTGATTTTCGTCACGTGATAAACAAACAAATGCTAATTATGTTCGAATTTAAGCGGGGTTCACAGCCTCTACCGCTTTGATTTCAGGCACTGCAGCTTTGATAGCGCCTTCCACCCCTGCTTTCATTGTCATGTGCGACATGCTGCAAGTAGTGCATGCGCCGTGCAATTCCACGCGAGCTGTAAGATCTTCTGTGACTTCTACCAAGGTAATACCACCTCCATCCGCTTCCAAGTAGGGGCGTATGAGATTGAGGGAGTCGTTTACCTTCTTATAAATTTCGTTGTTTGACATGGCTATTGAGCTGCTTCAGGTTGAGCCTTTTTACGGAAAGGCAACATTCGCATTTCGCGTTCAAAGTTATTAAGGATTTCGTCTAAATGCTGCACAGCGGGTGTTCCTTCTTGTAATACTGCTGGACGCCCCGCATCGCCTGCCTCACGGATACTTTGAATAAGTGGTAAAGGACCTAAATAAGGCACATTCAATTCTTCAGCAAGGTGTTTTACACCATCACGACCGAAGAGAAAGTATTTGTTATCTGGGAGTTCGGCCGGAGTAAACCACGCCATATTTTCCACCATTCCGATGATCGGAATATCGATTCCAGAGATAGCAAACATTCCCACTCCTTTACGCGCATCGGCTAAAGCTACTTCTTGCGGCGTGCTCACGATTACTGCTCCTGAGATAGGCATTGCTTGTACAATGCTCAAATGGATATCTCCCGTTCCAGGAGGCAAGTCGAGCACCATGTAGTCCAATGGTCCCCAATTAGCATCATTGATCAATTGATTCAATGCCTTGTTAGCCATAGCACCTCTCCAAACAATTGCTTGATTGACATCAGCAAAGAAGCCAATGGAAAGAATTTTCACCCCGTATTGTTCTACAGGTTCGAGCAAGCTCTTACCATCCACATCTACCACTCGAGGTTTTTCGTGGACCACATCAAACATCGTAGGAGCTGATGGGCCGTAGATATCAGCATCTAGTAATCCCACTTTATATCCTCGGCGTGCAAGGCCTACAGCGAGATTTGAAGCCACTGTTGACTTACCAACTCCACCTTTTCCAGAAGCAACAGCGATGATGTGTTTTACACCAGGAAGCACCTTGCGTAATTCGCCACTGCGCTCGTCGCCGCTGATCGGCAATACATCAATATCTACTTTGAATTCTTTACCGAGAACGCGATGAATCGCGAATTCACATGCTTCCTTCATGCGCATTCTGCTATGCATAGCAGGATTGCTCACTTTTACTTCAAGGGAAATATGTTGACCTTCCGCCTTTACGATTTTCACTAGGTTCAACTGCACAATATCCTTCTTCAAATCTGGCTCTATCACATTGGATAGTGCGTCAAGAATCGCTTGTTTTGAAACGCTCATATTTGTTTTTTTCTTAAACCACACCGCGCAAAGTTATGCAAAACCACTAGGTGACGGTTATCTTCGCAGCATGACAAACAATGACATTCTAAAAAAGTTGCGCTACATTTTCGACTATGGCGACGACGCGATGATCAAGATTTTCAGAGATGGAGGAATGTTGGTCACACGCGCAGAAGTGAGTGATTGGCTAAAGAAAGAAGAAGATCCGGCGTATAAAGAGTTGAAGGATGTGCAGTTTGCCACCTTTTTGAATGGATTCATCATAGCTCATCGCGGCCCCAAAGAAGGTCCGCAGCCCGCGGCGGAAGAGCGTTTGAACAATAATATTATTTTTAGAAAAATTAAGATTGCCCTCAGCTTAATCGATGAGGACATCATCGAAATATTGAAGTTGGCTGATTTCAAGATCAGCAAGCACGAGTTGAGTGCCTTCTTCCGCAACCCCTCCGCCCCACAATACCGCCCCTGCAAAGATCAGATCATGCGGAATTTCTTGATGGGGTTGCAGATTAAACATAAAGGGTAATCGATTCTCGATTCAAAATTCGAAATTCCGCTTCGCTTATTCGAAATTCTGAAAAATTCTCGATTCTCGATTCGCGATTTTCGATTCTCAAGGAGGTCGCTCCACGGATTGGGACCGCCCTTCGACTGCACTTCGCTGACGCTACGTTTCGCTCAGGGAACGAGGCGCGCCCAATAAATGGGAAAAAAGAAAAAAGTTGGGCACTTCGTGCCCAACTTTTTTCTTTTTTCCCATATAAGCGAGGCATTTCGTTCCCCGAGCGTAGCATTTAATTCAGCAAAGCGCAAATTAAATGCAGAGTCGAGGGCCGGTCCCATTCCGTGGAGTGAGCTCATTGAGATTTGAGAATCGAGAATTGTGATTCGCTCGCACTCAGGAACCATCCTTCGATACGCTCGCGACGCGAGCACTCAGGAACCGTCTCTAAAAAAATCCCCTATCCCCAAACCCCTAACTCCGAACTCACTCTCTAACTAGGTACTCCTGCTCTGTCTGACCTGGCGTAGCTGTTAGGATGGGATGTTTTATTCCTAGGACATGATAATCCATCAATGAACTGTAACCACTGCGGGAATGGACTTGCTTGGCGCCTTGGAGGTATGATGCTAACTGCTGATCATCGAGGTGGGAAACGAGTCGAACAGCTCCTTCACTTTTATCATACGACAACTCCGGTGCGCCGCAGACTATCAGCGACGGACGTGAGGTGGCGTGGAATTGCGCTTTCATTTTTTCCAAAAAAATACTTCTACTAGGCTCCGGACCTGATACAATCGCCAGCTGTTCATAGGTGGTGTCGGGAATGATCTTCATCCCAGTAAACCGACTCAATGGCCCGATGTAACGTGCGTTTGAGGGAACATTTGAATGTGACAATTTACCTCCTAAAGAGGTCGCTTCATCCTTGTAATCGGGTATCCAACATTCATCAAATCGCTCCAACCAAAACTTTATCTTACGATGCACAAAGCCTTCCACAATGCCAGGAACGATGGGGGCTGTTTGATGTGTGATGATAACCGAACGAACGTTCGGTAGATACAATCCATATCGATTATCGGAAATTACT
The DNA here is from genome assembly GCA_027491215.1 of Flavobacteriales bacterium. Lineage (GTDB taxonomy): Bacteria > Bacteroidota > Bacteroidia > Flavobacteriales_D > Sanyastnellaceae > JAIXWP01. The sequence goes on from JAIXWP010000135.1 coordinate 65,498, forward strand.
TCATCAAAGCGATATAGTTCTTGTATTTTTTTTAGCCATTCATGCTCTCTCTTAATGGTCTTTAGGAGATGAGGAACTTGTAAAATCATTTTCCACCAAAAACTTCCACTTGAATTGTATTGAATGGCATAATCAGGTGGATCAGGTAAAAAATTTAATTGCGGAAAATACTGTTGCAACAAGGCTTTTGAGCGTGCATTGGATGCTAATACTACTTCATGCCCCTTGGCCAATTGTTGCCGAATGATTGGAATACAACGCGTGGCATGACCGAGTCCCCAGTCGAGCGGAACAATGAGTATTCGCTTTGATTTCGCCATTTGTGGGGCAAGATAAGAGGAGTAGCGCTATTTTTGCCGCCGCTATGGGAAAAGACAAACTCAAAAAGTGGGCGGAAAACGAGCAATTCCATAATGTGCATCAACCGCCACTGATGGACGTAATCAAAAAAGGCCTCACCTACAACAAAGGAGAATGGCACGAAAAGGTATTTAAAAACAATAACCCTATTGTGCTTGAACTTGGCTGTGGAAAAGGAGAATACACCGTTGGTCTTGCACGTCGTTTCCCTAACAAAAACTTTATCGGTATCGATGTAAAAGGACATCGCTTTCACAAGGGCGCTAAAGAAGCGATTCAAGAAGGTCTTCCAAATGTGGCGTTTCTTCGCACGCGCATCGAATTTATTGAAGCCTATTTTGGAAAAGATGAAGTATCTGAAATCTGGCTCACCTTCAGCGATCCTCAACCCCTTGATTATATCGGCAACCGCAGAATCACTTCGCCTTGGTACGTAGAAAAATACAAGAACTTTCTAAAGCCTCAAGCCATCATACATATCAAGCATGACAATCCTGGTATTTATGAAAAGGCGATGAAAGAACTTCCAAGCATCGGCTGCAATATAGAGGCGCACTCAGATGATGTATATGGTCCGTATCTTCACACAGTGGATGAAGAGATGCAAGACATCTTAAAGATCCGCACCTTCTATGAGCAAATGTGGCTCAAAGAAAATCGAATCATCAAATACGTTAGAGCAAGAATATGATCACACCAGAAACAGACGAGCGATTTATGCGCATGGCCATCAAAGAGGCCCTGAATGCGCTTGATCTCGATGAAGTGCCTATTGGGTGCGTTATAGTTTGCGAGAATCAAATCATCGCTCGTGGTCATAATCTGGTAGAAAAACTGCATGACTTTACCGCTCACGCAGAAATGCAAGCCTTCACTTCAGCTTCAGAATTTTTAGGTGGCAAATCATTGCATGATTGCACCTTGTACGTGACGCTAGAACCATGCGTGATGTGCGCAGGAGCTTCTTATAATACACGCATCGGTAGAATCGTATTTGGTGCTTATGATCAAAAGAGAGGCTTTAGTAAATTCGGCAACCATAGTGATAATGAGCAAGGCATTCTTCATCCAAAAACGGAAGTAAAAGGAGGAGTGCTTGAAACGGAGTGTGCGCAACTCCTCACCAACTTTTTTCAGAACAAACGCAAGAGCTCATAGGCTTAGGTTGCAATTTTTTTGCAAAAAAATTCATTCTTTCTATTTCAACTCTATTCCGATTCAGGAAAATATTATACCCTGATAATTGCTATTTGAGACTTTCAAAAGAGCTTTCTGTGTAAAAAAATTAACATTTGGAATCAGTTGCAAATTTTTCGTCATGAATGACAAATCAAAACACACGAAGCGCTAAAACCCTTGATAGACGTGACTTTCGTCACATTTAGCCCCCAAACTTTTTTAGAAAAGGGGCCGTAACAAACCCTGAACACACACTAAAAAGTTCAGGCTATGAGATACTTTATCCTATTACTCATCAGCGTTTGCACGCTTCATTCAAATGCACAACTTGATTTTCCAAAATGGTTGATGCCAGACACGCTAGGACAATATGTAGCAATTCACGGATTCATGTCTTTAGCAAAAGATTCGATGCCCACCGAAGGTGAAATCAGTATCGTTAAACATGGTGGTCAGGATATGATCTATCGCTTTAGTTGTGATATTGATGGGCGCTTCGATGTATTCCTTCCCGCGAATGGTCACTATTCCGTGAAGTTTGAAAAGAAAGGACACATCATGAAAGTGATTGATGTCTTTACATCAAACGTTCCAAAGCGCGCATGGAAAAATACATTTGCACTCGATTTAAATGCTTACATGGAAGTGATGCCTCAAGGATTTGATATATCTGTATCCCGCGTCCCATTTAATATTGCGAAGTACGACCAAGAAATGAAGTTCTTTGTTTTCGATGAGGAGTTTGAAAAACTCCGTCGTATTTCTCTCGATAATGAAATTAAAAGATGTTTAGATATTCTTGCAGTAAGTAAACCTAAGATTTAAAAACAAGATCGATTTTATCAGCTAATACAGATGACAATTTGATATAAGACTCTATTGTCCATCCGGCAACATGAGGCGATAAGACAACATTATCGCGTTGCGCCAAACTTACAAACTCAGGGTGATTGAGATTAATTTTTTCAAAAGAAGATTCTTCATACTCCAACACGTCTAGTCCAACTCCCGTTATCTCTCCTTGCACAATAGCGGCTTCTATAGCCGCTATTTGCACTACTCCACCTCTACTTGTATTCAGTAAAACGATCGGTTTTTTGAAACCATTCAGCCACGTTTCATTCACAAGATACTTGGTATCCTCTTTCAACGGAACATGCAAACTCACAATATCTGCTCGCTCGTAAATCTCTTGCATACTCGCTTGTGTAGCGTATTGATCACCGTAGTTTTCGAGGTACTTATCATAAGCCAATACGTGACAATCAAATCCTGATAAGCGCTTTGCAAAAGCTTTTCCCATTACACCATAACCAATAATTGCAACAGTCTTTCCTTCGATTTCAAAACCTCTATTCGATTCGCGATTCCATTGCATTTCTCGTACTTCTCTGTCTGCTTTTCTCAATTGATTTGCCAACATAAGTAACATACCCATCGCATGTTCTGCTACTGCCGTGCGGTTTCCCTCGGGGCTATTGAAAACGTGAATGCCTAAATCTTTGCAAGCTACAAGATCAATATTCTCTAAACCCGATCCAGAGCGTGCGATCCATTTTAGATCTAATGCTTGCTCCAAAAATGCTCTATCCAAAGTGAAACGACTTCTGATAACGATACCATTCACGCCTTCGAGATGAAGGGCAGACTTTTCTGTTTTATAATCATGAGAACAATTCCATCCCTTTGCAATCAATCGTTGTTCTAGGATTTCGTGAACTGAGTCAAGAAAAAGTACATTCATAATAATGTTGTCTTAGGACAAATGAAGAATCCAATGTCCGATCGAAAAATAGATGATCAAGCCAAAGATATCGTTCAAGGTGGTGACGAAGGGTCCTGTAGCGAGTGCTGGATCGATCTTGAATTTATTCAGAGTCATTGGAATCCACGTACCGAAGAAGCTTGCGAAAATGATCACACAGAAAAGTGCTATGCTCGCTGTAAGGCTCAAATGGTAGTCGATTTGAAACAGAAGGCTCACTCCGAAAATAATGGCAGAACAAATCGCACCATTCAAAAGTCCTACTCCCAATTCCTTCGCAAGTTTTTGAGGTAAGGTTTCATCAAGGGCGCTTTTATTCGCCAACGCTTTTACCACGAGTGCCGCAGATTGTACCCCTACATTTCCTCCCATCGCGGCGATGAGTGGCATAAATACCGCCATATGGGGGTTTTCAGTTATATCAAACACACCAATGATATTCGCGCTCACCATCCCTCCCATCATACCGATCAATAGCCATGGCAAACGTGCACGCGTGAGCGTGACGATGCTATCGCCAGACTCTACGTCCTCAGAGATACCGCTTGCCATTTGATAGTCCTTGTCGGCCTCATCTTGGATGACATCGACAATATCGTCAATCGTAATTCTTCCAAGAAGAATATCCGACTCATTGACAACAGGCAATGCGACCATGTCGTATTTCTTCATGATGTTGGCCACTTCCTCAGCGGGCGTAGTGTCCAATACCTTTCTTACCTTTTCATCTTTGTAAAGCTCGCGAATAGTGGTGCGCATACTTGCACTGGCGAAAATCATAGACTTCACGCTGAGGGTGCCTTTCAACACCTCTTTATCATCCACTACATAAATCGTATAAATGTGATCGAGATCTTCCGCTTGCTTTCGCATTTCGCGAATTGCTTGTGACACCGTCCAATTTTGATTGACCGCAACCATTTCCTTTCCCATCAAAGCACCTGCGGTGCCTTCATCATAATTGAGAAGGTCGATGATATCACTTGCTTGTTCTTCGTCCTCGATAAGCGCGATGACCTCTTCTAATTTTTCATCAGAAAGTTCAGAAAGGACGTCAGCGGCGTCATCGGAATCGATGCTACCGATAAGGTCTTCTGCGATTTCGCGGCTAGTAAGGCTTGAAAGGAGTTTTTCTCTGACATCTTCATCGAGCTCTAGCATTACGTCTGCTGCGCGCTCGTCGTCGAGAATTCGATATAAATAAACAGCCTCTTCCCTGCGCAGTTCATTGATGAGTTCACCAATATCTGCGGGGTGTAAATCTTTCGTTACTTCGTGAAGAGCGGTATCCTTGCCATCAGCAATCCACTCACGAATCTCAGAGAGTAGCTCTTTTGTAAGATTCCATTGCATAAGGGAACGGGACTATCCATTTGTGTTTATTATCCATGCAAAGGTAGGCCAAGGATTGATATATCAGGTTAAAATTTCATGACTTCTGTCTCTTCTCTCTTCGATTCTTGTACATCTTCGCGAAAAAGGCCAACATCACTCCAAGTCCAACGAGCCCAACAGAGCCCCAGATCCAGCTTACAGAGTCTTTTAGTACCACAAGAAATACAACAGAAACAAGGATTAACGTGCCCACTTCATTCATCAACCTCAAGTAGAATGATTTGAACGCTTTTGGATTTACCCCCAAACGTTTGTAGATCACTTGACCATACCATTGATACATAAGAAGAAATACAATGAAAAGCAGTTTCAAGTGCATCCACGGCTGTGTGAGCAAATCAGGATTGAGCACTACCATCCATGGTCCGAAGATGAGTGTAAGAATGCATGAAGGCCATGTGATGATATACCACAAGCGCTTTTCCATCAAGCGCAGCTGCGTCAGCAAAATAGAACGGTCTGGTTCATCTCTATCCGCTACTTCCACATGATAGACATACAGTCTAAACATGTAAAACAGACCTGCAAACCAGGTGACGATAAAGATGATATGAAGCGCTTTTATTATATCATACATGGCTCATAGATTTGAATTCTTTTTATTGCAACGATCGATAGAATTGAGATAAGCTTCTGTCAAAAAAAACGGATAGCATATAAAAATGATCGCTGTCTTTGTATAAAATCCATGCTTCAAAGATACACGGATGTGCTACCCTTTTTTGTTCTTGTAAATGATAAATTCCGCAAAGAGCAAATTAGGAATCCACCCCATCCAGGCCACGATTCTATATGCATCCATCGGTGCAGGTTCGAAGATACCGACGATGAGCCATTTCCAGAACCTAAGCGTAATAGCAGAAAGTGTTAGCGCATAGCTTCGGATCATCCAAGAGCGGTGTTGGTCAAACTGTTTACTTCGTGCAGTAGAAAGCGCTTTCCATGTGGTGTACATCCACATCATCGCAAGGAGCATGAAGGCCCATTGTGAAGACCAGCCTCCATTGGCATAATAGCCCATGATCAGCCCTGAAGGGCCGCTGAGCAATAGAATAACAATCACGTATAGCTTACCGATGCCGCGGTGTACGAGGGGATATTTTTTTCTAAGAAAAAAAGAAAACTGGGTAAACCCCGCCAAGAGGGCAAACATGCTTGTGAAAACATGAGTAAAAAAAGCAATTTGATAGTGCGTGAGTCCAATGACATCTTGCTTGATGCGCAAGAATGCCACATCAAGATTAACAGGAATGTACTGCAAAGTAATCTCCAACATCAAGAAGGAGAAGTACATCAAAAGCCCTATGAAAAGGGCATCGCGAAGCGTTGACTTAACGTCCGAAAACATCGTAGAATTCTTTCGCGTGTTCTTCGTAACGCATCAATAGTTCAATGTTCTTGATTTCAGTATCAGACAATTCATGTTCAATACTAGTGCGCACTGGAACATACCATCCCATATAGCCGAAATAATCTCGCAAGGCCGGAAGATGAAATGCAAATCCGTGCCTTGCATAAATGCTGTTGCGAAGCACAAAAATATCTGCCTTGGTCATGTTTTCCACTTGCTCTTTGGTGAGCAATTGTTTCGATGGATTATACTTGAAAACCTCATCAGTGGTAGTGAAATAAGAATCATCAACGTATTCATGTTTTTGACCGTCTTCGTCAGTGTAAGTTTCGGTGACCTGTTTTGATTTTTGATAATCAATAAATTGTCCGCCATCCTCTAGCGAATAATCAGGACTATATACAAACAGAGTTTTCGTTAATGTTAGGTCAATGCTTTGATCAATTTTTGTGTTTTGTGGTTCCCATACAATGTTCATCACACTATCACTTTGAGCGATGTTAGCAATGAACGTTCCTACCCATTTATCGTCGCCTTCTTGATTGACACGCATCATGTAGAAGCCACCTTCATTTTGCATATTTCCTTTGAACGCTCTGCTCTTACCAAGCCAAACTGTGTGTCCGAACACAAGGTCTCCTTGAATTGAATCAATAGAGAAATTGATTTTCTCATAGTTGTATTCATTCATATCTGCCGAAGTGGCTGTGGTATCCATTGATAAACCAGTACCGACCCAATAGCCTATCAAATCTTCTTTGGAGGTGATATTCAATTGCGGAGTAACAGCGATCGGTTTCGGAGCTTCTAGCTTCATTGCCTGTCGCGCCTCGATCATGACTTCTGCTGTGGGTTGAGTTTTGTTTCCAAATAAATTGGTACATGCAATGACTGCGCTCACCGCTGCGAAGAATAAGAACATTCTCATTTTTTCAGATGGTTAAGGTTGGTAGTGATTACTTCGAGAAATGAAGATTGTTGGTCTATAAAAACACTGTGCGAACAACGCGAAAAATAGAAAATATTGTCTTTTCCAATAACATCCTGTAGCTCAAACACTTGATCGACCGAATAGAGTCCATCTTCTTCTCCATATAACCCGGTTATTTTGACCCCATTTTTCATCAATTTTCGAACCTCAGGCATCAAGTCGAGCGTAGTATATTTTTCAGTTTGATAAAAGCCCGTTGGACCTTCTGTTGTCATTTGGGAGAAATGAATGGCTTCAGCATGTGTGGACATTTTTTGCATGATCTGAATTGCTTCTTCGGTTGGTTTTTTGGGAGAATAAAATCCATTTTGCATTGCGTGCATAAAGGAATAAGAGCCATACATCAATGAAGTCGTGTCCATTTTTTCGAGCATATTGATATACATCAAACTTGTGGAATCTCCTTTTATGGTATAGATTTCTTTCGATTTTGAAATAATATTCTTGAATGTTTTCTGCAAAGAAATCGGAGCTCCAATGAGGAAAATCTCCTCCACATTTTCAGGAAATTTTTCAGCATACTTAATGGCGAGCATTCCGCCAAAGCTGTGACCGAGTAATGAAACTTTTGCTATTTTGAAGTGCTTCATCAGCAAATTGATATCTGCAATGCTTTCTTCGAAAGAATATTTTGCGTTTAGAGCTGAAGATCGGCCCTCGCCTCTTCTGTCATAAACTATCACAAAAAATCCACGATCAGCTAGTGATTGGGCAGTGCTTGCCTCGAAGGTCGAACAGTTGTAACCGGGTCCTCCGTGAAGATAGATCAATGCTGGATCGCTTGAATCACCGAAGGTTTGGAGATATAAATCGACTTGAGATATTGTAATGCCATGCAAGCAACACACGGTCAGAAGCGATAGAAGTGATTTAAGCATGAACAAATATGCGCGAATTACGCGAATTTCCAAATCTGTGGAGGCATTGCTTTTTATATCTTCGCGCCATGAAAAAAACCGTTTCACCTAAGGAAACTTTTACTACAGGTACTTATCTCGTATTACCTGAAAACACTAATACTCTAGGCAATCTAATGGGAGGCCAGCTTCTCAATTGGATGGACGTCATCTCTGCGATCAGTGCGCACAGACACAGCAAGAGAATTGTAGTAACAGCTGCGGTGAACAACGTTTCTTTTCAGCATCCCATAAAGCTTGGTGAAATCGTAACGATTGAAGCAAAAGTATCTCGCGCTTTTAGTTCATCGATGGAAGTTTATATGGAAGTCTTTGTAGAAGATAACTACTCTGGTAAAAAAACCAAGTGTAATGAAGCCATCTACACTTTCGTAGCGGTAGATCAACTGGGCAATCCCATTGATGTTCCAGATCTAGTTCCAGAGACCGAAGAAGAACAAAGACGTTATGACGGGGCTTTGCGAAGAAGACAACTGCGTTTGATTCTTGCAGGAAAGATGAAACCAGAAGAGGCTACCGAATTAAAGGCATTGTTTATCGAGCCGAAAGCTTTTCAATAAGCGAAATAACTTCACTGTTTTCAATCGCTTGAATACAGCGATTGTTCTTGCCGTATTTGCATTTATTACCCAGCTTCGAACAAGGTCTTTTCTTACGCCCGTGGGGTTCAACGATTACAGAATCTACCCCTGCGCGATAAGGATACATTCCCAATTGTGGACTGGTACAGCCCCATAGCGAAACGATATTTTTTCCAAAAGCAGAAGCAATGTGCATTAGTCCCGTATCGCCAGCTACAACTACATGCGCTTGCTTAGTTACGAGTGCACTTTGATGAATGTTCAATGCACCCGCCCATTGGATGACATTGGGAAGAGCTACTTTGATTTCGTCTGCAATACCAACATCCTCTTTTCCTCCAAGTAATACCACAGGCAATGAAAGCTGCTGAATGATGTCAATTAATTTAGCAGCATCCATGCGCTTTCCAATGTGCGCTCCGCCAATGGCGAATGCGATAAATCGAGACGGAAGCTCTGATGGAAGATTAATATTTTCTGGTAAAAAATAATCCAAGCCCTTTCCGTCGTCCTCCGTTCCAAAGGCAGCGATGGTATCTAAGTAGCGATCTACCACATGCACATCCGGCATGCGATTGATCCCAAAATTCACCAAGAGCCATTTTTCAAAATTCAACTTCTTGAAAGTGAAAGTGAGTTTTTCGAGTTTTCGCTTTACTACTCTGCTCCGAATATTCTGATGAAGATCGATGATATAGTCGAAAGGAATCTCAAGCAAATCAGGAATATTCTCTTGTACCGTTTTATCCATGGCGTGAATACGATGGATATAAGGGCTGTGCTCTAAGAGCGGCACGAATGCCTTTTTCGTGAGATAATGAATTTCAACTTCGCCTTCTAATTGTTGCTTCAATCGGCGGATAACAGGCGTGGTGAGCACGATGTCTCCCATGGAACTGAAGCGGATGATTAGAATGCGTGTTGGTTGCGACATGCGGCAAATATACATATCGAAGCGATGTATATTTGCGCCATGAAATGGATTGATACCCATGCCCACGTTTATTTGCCCGCATTTGTTGAAGACCGTGCAGAATGGATTGCGCGTGCAAAAAAAGAAGGCATTGAAAAAATATATCTTCCGAATATTGATTTAGAAAGCGTGCCACAGATCCATGATTTGTGCGCTCATGATCCAGAGATGTTCATTCCCATGATGGGTTTGCATCCCTGTGATGTCAAGGAAAATTATCAAGAAGTCCTAGATGCTTTGCATGCAGAGCTTCTATCAAAACCATATGTCGCGATTGGTGAAATCGGTATTGATTTGTATTGGGACAAAAGCACATTAGCCATTCAACAAGACGCTTTTCGTCAACAAATTCAGTGGTCGATAGACACACGCTTGCCCTTTGCAATCCACGCCAGAGAAGCTTTCCAAGAAATATTCGACATCCTTGACGAATTCAATCCAAGTGATTTGAAGGGCGTGTTTCATTGCTTTACTGGCACGATTGAGCAAGCACAAAAAATCATGAGCTATGGCGGTTTCATGATGGGAATTGGCGGCGTAATTACATACAGTAAAGCACAACTCGATAAAGTAGTAGCGGAAATTCCATTGGAATATTTGGTACTCGAAACTGATTCGCCTTACCTCCCTCCCAATCCATACAGAGGCAAGCGCAATGAAAGCAGTTATATCCCTATTATTGGGGCTAAGATTGCCGAGGCAAAAGGCATCGAAATGGAACAGGTCGCAGAGGTCACGACCGCTAATGCATTAAAACTTTTCACTCCACGATAAATGGTGACTACTTCAAGCAAAACATTATTGATTTATACTGGTGGTACCATCGGTATGTTAGAAGATGCAGCCACTGGAAGTTTGATTCCGCTGAATTTTAGCGAACTCGAAAAGTACATTCCAGAGTTGATGCGCTTTTCAAAATCGATGGATGTTGTGGCCTTTGAAAAGCCCATTGATAGCTCCGATGTAAATATCCAAACGTGGGTATCCATTGCAGAGATTATCGAAAAAAATTACGATCAATATTCTGGATTTGTTGTGCTCCATGGCACGGATACCATGGCTTACAGCGCGAGCGCATTAAGTTTCATGCTGCAAAATCTCACCAAACCAGTCATCTTTACCGGAAGTCAATTACCTATTGGAAGATTAAGAACAGATGGAAAAGAAAATTTGATCACCGCTATTGAGATTGCCGGAGCGCGTCGCAATGGAGAGCCCGTTATTCAAGAGGTTGCTGTACTATTTGAATCAAAATTGCTTCGCGGAAATCGTACGCATAAATACAGCACAGAAAATTTTGATGCCTTTGACAGTCCCAATTATGATGAGCTTGCAGAGATCGGTATTCATATCATCTACAGTCATCAGCGATTGCTTCGCAACAATTCGAAGGAGTTGAAAGTACTTAAAGAGTTCGACAACCGTGTAGGCATACTCAAGCTTTTCCCGGGAATGAGTCCTGCCTTTGTTCAATCCATCTTGACCTCTCCGCAATTGAAAGCAATTGTTTTTGAAACCTATGGTAGCGGTAACGCTCCGAAGGAAGGCTGGTTGGTAGAGGCGTTGCGCAGCGCTATTGAAAGAGGCTTGGTTATTCTAAACATCACCCAATGCAGCAAAGGCTTTGTAGAACAGGGTTTGTATGATACATCAGCGGCGCTGCAGCGCATCGGAGTGATTGGCGGGGCCGATATGACCACAGAAGCCGCCCTTACGAAATTGATGTTTTTGCTAGGTCAGAACTACAGTGGCGACACCTTAAAAGAGAAGCTCACAACTCCAATGGCAGGTGAGCTCACGACCTTTTCGTCGCTCGGAGTTTAAATCACATGCGAATTTGTAACTTATACCTTCATTAGCGTCTTTCAAGTATCGAAATATTTAGTTCATTTTAGTTATATTTGACCTAAGCCGTCCACGAAACGGTGATACTTGAGATATTTAACTTATGATTTCTATCCACACTTTGAAGCGCACTGCGCTTCACATTGTGTTATCACTCTCCATTACCTTCTCCTGCCTCATCTGCCTAGGCCAAGATGATAGTCTTCGCACCCTTATACTTAAAACCAATGACCCTAAAGAAGTATTGCGACTTCAAGTAGAGCTAGGAGATCTTTATAAATACAATAACCCCGACTCCGTTCTTGCCATTTCAGAACGAATTATATCGTTGTCAACGCATATTGGTGACGACTATTACCGCTGTGTCGGTTTGCGATTGAAAGGACATGCATTGTCCGATATTCCTCCATTTGAAAATGCGATGATGGTAATTGAGGAAGCGATACAGCTTTCCACCAAAATTGGCAACAAGTTGGAGATGGGAAAAAACTACAACAACCTTGGTCTGATCTATCATCATCTCGGCAATTCGGATAAAGCCCTTGACCTATTTCTCAAGAGTCTAGCTATCAGACAAGAATTAAACAACCCTAATGAAATTTCGGGCAGTCTGAATAATATAGGTATGGTTTACAATGAACTTGGTCAGCACCAACAAGCATTGGACTTCTATCTTAAAGCACTTGATTTTCATAAAGGAAAAGCAGAGTCAAAAAGCAAAGCGCAGCTGTACAACAATATTGCTCTTGTGTATGAAAACCTGAAGCAATTTGATACTGCACTAGATTATTACAATCGTGCGCTTGTGCTTGCCAATCAATTCAATGATAAGTTTGGGCAATCTCTCATCTTGAGCAATATCGGAGGGATTTATGGACAAACTAATAGACACGACCAATCAATAGAGTACCTGACAAAAGCCATAAAGCTGCAGAAAGAAATCAATCATACTTGGGGGTTAGCACAATCATATCGAGTGCTATCCAATGTATATGCAGTCGACAAAAAATATGGTTCTGCAGCTGAATATGGGAAAATGAGTATTGATCTTGCCTTCGAAATGAATGCAAAGATGTTGATTCAAGAAACTAGTTTTCTTCTATCAGAAATCTATGCTGAAACGGGTAACTACAAAGAAGCTTTGCGCTATCATCAGATTTATGCCGATTATTCCGACAGCCTTTCAGATGAAGAGACACAAAGTAAATTATTTCGTCTCGAAAGTGAGTTTAAATACAATCAACAACTCGACGATTTAAAAGAAGAGCAACGTTCAAAGGAATTATCTCAAGCTCAGCAAATTCAAAGTCAGAAATACTTAAGTAATATATTTATTGGTGCCTTCTTAATAATGATATTGTTAGCCTTTTTGATGTTTTTAAATAGAAAAAAACTTCAGAAAGCACGTCTAATCGCTGAGGCAGCAAGTCTAGCTAAATCAGAGTTTGTTACAAACATGAGTCATGAGATTCGTACGCCATTGAATGCAGTAATTGGATTTTCCGACTTGCTCTTGCGCACCAATTTGAAAGATGACCAAATTCAATATGCAACAACGGTTCATCAATCAGCCCATTCACTGCTCACTATTGTAAATGATATTTTGGATTTTTCTAAAATTGAAAGCGGCAAAATGGAGTTGAGCATTGTGCGCATCGACCTGCTTGAATTAAAAAACCAACTACATAGTATCATATCCTTTCAAGCTAAAGAGAAAAAGCTTCAACTTCATTATGTCATTGGGCCCAACATTCCTCGACATATATGGGTGGATGAGATTCGACTTCGACAGATTCTTGTGAATCTAATGAGCAATGCAATCAAATTTACTGAGTCAGGTGGAGTAACACTGAAGTTGGAAGTATTGAGAAAAATGAATGACGATCGCGCTTGGTTTAGGTTCTCAGTTATCGATACAGGAGTGGGGATCGCAGCAACAAATCAGAAAAAAATATTCGATGCATTTTCACAAGAAGACGCTGGAACTTCCAGAAAATTCGGCGGAACAGGTCTGGGGCTAACGATTTCAAACAAGTTGTTATCCTTGATGAATACCAGCTTAAAACTAGAGAGCATTTTAGGTCGAGGAAGCATTTTCTATTTTGACATTCTATTAACCGGTCAATTCAGCACTTTGATCACTCCAGAAGAATGGCAGTTGACATCAAAAAAGGTAGTGATCGAAACAGAAGAAATCGATCAGACACCTTCGTTAACTTCTGATTTACCAGAACAAAAGATCATTATTGCTGAGGATAATCCTGTCAATCTATTACTAGCAAAAACACTCATCAGAGATATTTTCCCTCAAGCGTATTTAATCGTGGCCACCAATGGATATGAGTGTATTGAGCTTTACAAAAAAGAAAAGCCAGACATGATTTTAATGGACGTACAGATGCCAGAGTTAAATGGATATGATGCTACAAAAGCGATACGAGGAATTGAAGCCGGCCGAAGAATTCCAATCATCGCCTTGACAGCAGGAACCATAGAAGGCGAGCGTGAGAAGTGTTTGGAAGCAGGAATGGACGATTATATCTCTAAGCCAATTATTCGAGCGACATTTATTGAGGCACTGAAAAAATGGTCTGTGTAATATGCTCAACCTCAGATTTCAAAGAATTTAATTATCATTTTTTTTGAAAAAGATTTAATTATCAGAGCTTATACCCTAGTTTTACGGTCAAACTAGACTGTAATGTATTTTTTAAATCAGCTTTTTACCCTGCTGACTCTTTTTGTATTTTTTACAAAAAGCAATGCTCAAACTGCCTATTTCGACAAGTACGGAAAGGCTACAGAAGAGTCATCTGCTTATTACAAAAGAGAACTAGTCAATCCTCCTTCCACCTATCGCAGCACTTATATCAGCAATAATGCTATCTATTTTGAGGGAAACATCATTTCTGCCTCAACAACCGATGAAACAGAAAATGTGTTTGCTGGTCTTTGCAAGTGGTATTATAAGAGTGGCTCCATTAAGCAAGAGACCAACTACTCCACTTCGGGAGAGCTCGATGGAATAAGTAAAGAATATTATGAGTCCGGAAAATTATTAAAAGAAATAAATTATATCAATGGAGCACCAGAGAATAATTTTTATACGGAATTTGATATTGACGGCAATGCTGTAAAAGTCTTTTTCGAAGGGTTTGAGAACAACTCAAATGATTGGGATCTATACTCAAGCAATGAATCTGAGGCAAGTATTAAGAATGGTGAGATGCGCTTGAAATCATTAACCGAAAAAGGAACATCTAGATATATCAATGTCGAATCTGATCTATCCGATTTCTCCATCGAGACCAATATCAGACTCGTTAAAAATAATAAAGGCGCATACGCAATTACGGGGCTAATATTTGGATTCAAAGACTGGGATAATTATTGGTATTTTACTATTACCAACGAACGTTTTTCGGTAGGGCAAATATTTGAGGGCATTAGAAATATTAAAGTAAATAATGATTACTCCAGCGATGTAAGTTTAACTGAAGAGAATAAACTCAAGATCATTACCAACGGCAATCGATTGTTGTTTTCAATCAACGGCACAGTGCAATATGCATTAAATCAACCATCTTTTGCTGGCAGAAATGTTGGATATGTCTTATACGGCAAGCAAGTTGAAGCAGTTTACACTGAATTAATCATCAAAGAATTCAGCAGCGGTATTGGTTCTAAAAGTAGTCCTTCTGGTTCTTCAAATGTAAAAAGCACAGGAACAGGAGTTATTGTTGGCAAAGAAGGATTTATTACCACGAACTATCACGTCATTGAAAACAATTCTTCCATAGAAGTAGATATTTCCCAGGATGGAATTACTAAAACGTACAAAGCAAAAGTTGTGACAGTTGATAAGGCAAATGACCTAGCCATCATTAAAATTGAAGACACCAGTTTTTCTCCTCTTACAGAAATACCTTACGCAGTAAAGACCACAAACGCTATAGAGGTTGGGGCAACAGCTTATACCATTGGATATCCCTTAGCCTTAAGTGGTATGGGAACCGAAGTGAAGTTTACAGATGGAAAAATAAGTGCAAAGACAGGGTATGACGGCGCATTAAACTCATTTCAAACGAGCATTCCCGTTCAGCCAGGCAACAGCGGCGGTCCTATCTTTAATAAAAACGGCGAATTGATTGGAATAATCAATGCTAAAATCAGCAATGCAGATAATGTTAGCTATGGCATTAAAGCCAATAACCTCGTTTCCTTAATCGAAACGGTAGAAGGCATTATGACACCTAGTAACGCAGGATTGCTTCAATCCAAATCACTTGAAGAGCAGATAAAAGTGCTTTCGAACTATGTCGTACTTATAAAGATTAGATAATCATGAAAGCATTTTCATTCTTGTTTGTATTTCTATTTTTATCCAACAGTATTTCCTTTGCTCAATCCGCGAATGAGCTCGACCAAAAATATCGCCCAAAAGAAGGTAGCTCGAAAGAACTTTCAGCAGAGAGCAATGAAACTCCAAGAGCGAATGGCATCATCAAAAACGCTCTTTACTTCGAACCACTGCTTCTCTCGAGAGGAAATGTTGCACTAACATATGAAAGAGAAATTTCTAAGATTGGAATTTCATTAGTAGGTACCTTGGGATATAATATTTTCCCCGACTACGTAACGCTTTCCACCCTGAAAGAAGACATGTTTCTTGGCGGAACGTATTCAAGCAACCCATCAACACTCACGTCAGCTGACTACTTTTCGAAGGCAAGTCAAGATGGAGGAGGATTGTTCTTTCAAGGATCGGCTCGTATATTTTTAAGAGAATACTTTGGAGACTTAGACGGCAGCGGATTGGAATTGATTTACAGAAGATCCAGTCAAAACTTTATAATTCCGGGTAATGATGCGAATACACAACAAGACTTTATTACTTATCCCAAACCACAAATTGACCCAGTCACCTACACCTCATTTGTAATTGCATTTCGCTCGCAAACTGTTGGCACTGGTCGTCGACCTTTCATTCATGGAATTACCTATGGAATTGGCATCAGACAAGTCAAATTTCCATCCTACATTTATACGGATACGACAGATCAATTCGGAAACTATATACAAAGCGTTAATCGATCTTCAGATAAATTTGAAACAACTCAAGGATTCACATTAATGTTTAATTATAGCCTTGGCTTCGGCTGGTAAATTCTCTACACAATCATATGAAAAACAAGCTCGTTCTAACAATTGCACTAGTCGTTTCGATTTTGAAACTGGCTGCACAGGACGCCTCTATTAAATGGGGTAACTCCATCACCTATCATCATAAAACGAATGGTTTCTTTGACGAAGTCATTGGCGACAATGCTGATTATGTCTATACCCTATTTGATGACGGAAATCAATTGAATGTCAAAAATGTCAAAATCGTTTCGTATTCGAAATCGAACGCAAATAAAAAAGGTGAATACATCCTTAAAGGTTTTGGCAAACAAAGTCCAAAAGAAATTGTAAATGCTCACATAGAAAATGTGGTAGTTTTCGAAGATGTGATCTATGTTTTCTGGCGAACATTGGACTCAAAAGTTGCATCATATTATGTTCAAAGTGTCACTTCTGACTTGAAAGAAAAAGGCAAGCTTAAAAAGATTTATGAAGTGAATGCTGATATTAGAAAATCAGGTGAATCACTTGCATTCATTATCGCTAACCCAGATGCAAATTCAAGAGTTATCATTGGAAACGAAGTAAAAGGTCCAAATGATTCCTTTAATGTTAAATACAAAATTCTTGAAAAAGATCTTACTTTTTCAGATCAAAATGAGATCACGCTTCCATTGGAATGGAATTCTAAGTCGAGAGATTTTGGGTTAAAATCAAGCTATACTTTTACAGACTCTGGAATGCTCTTTATCAGCAACGGAACAAAAGAAGAAATTGCAGGAGGCACGGCTAGACGCCCGAAATACAGATACTTCAATACCTATACTATCGTTAATTTGACTACAGGAGATGCAAAGTCATTCCCCTTTAAGTTTGAAGGTAAAAGATTAACAGGAATTCGATACAGAACATTTAGAAACAATGGTATGCTCGAAGGCTTCTACTCTGATCAAGAAGGAGATGACGATAAGAGCAAGAGAATTGATGGAATCTTCCACGCGGATATCAACTTTGAAAAAGGAATAATTGAAGAACCAGTCTTCAATAAATTTGATCAAGACTTCCTTGATGCACTTTATCCTAAAAAGGGCAACACAGAAGATATGTCTAAGCGTAAGCAGAAAAAAGAAGAACAAAAATTAGACAACGAACTAGATGAAATGGTTATAGAACAGATCATTGACGATAATGGTAATCCAATTCTAGTATGTTCGCAAATGAACAATTACACTGTAACCACTTGTGATGGAAAAGGAAATTGTACTACAAGTTATTATTGCAGTAAATCAAACATCATCACTTTCAAATTAGATAATGAGAATAAGATTGATTGGTGGACTATAACAGCCCGTAGCTATACCTATTCAGGTTGGAATGTATATGATGTAGGAGTTTCGCCATTAAAAGAAGGCAAGTACATGATTACATATGCTTCTGCCCTTAACAAAGACGAACTTGACAACTCAAGTAAGGTTAAAAAAAATGAGGTGAAATCGAAGGACGAAAGAAGAGAGTTGATGGAATATTCTGTTCTTGATGTAAAAGCTGGAAGAGTAGAAAAAAAGAAAATGCAGATCAACGCTCCTAACACTCCAACCGAAAAACTGAAGACGGTTAATCCAACAGACTTCTATCTAATGGATGGAAAAGTATTTGTGTTTTCGAATAACAAGGTAAAGAAGCCAGGCGTAATGTGCCTTGCGTACCTCACGTTCTGTATTATCAGTCCATTCAAAGGTTCTGGTTACAAAGGAGAAGGAACGATGGGTATCTTAGAATCAGAATAGGATTTTTAGAGGATATTTATTCAAATGATTTTTTAGAACGAGCTCGCAATTATTGCTGAGCTCGTTTCTTTTTTTAAGCTGTCTCTTCTCGGTAATTTTCTTAGTCAATTCAATATTTCCAAGATAAATTTTTGGAAACCATGTAACCGTCCAAAGTCCTGCGTTTAAATAAAGCTTGGCAACCGATAGCTCATACAGTCCATAGATCGCCGCACCATTCAAAATAAGGCTCCCTATGCCCTTTCCTACTTTTCCCTGAGCAATACTTCCGCTTCCTGGAATGACCGCACTCATGACCTTATAAATGGGCTTCTCTTGGATTTTAAAGTTGACTACCTCACATAAGCAATCAACCTGTTTTAACTCAGGAAAAAGAACATTAACGCCAACCATAGCACTGTCAAGTTCTTCCGCGCTATACTTGGACGCAATTATCAGATATAAAAGCCACTCCTCTTCGCTTCTCAACTCGCCAACTAAATTCTTGTATTTATTGACCTCACTCCAGGCTAATAAATATTCATGTTGACTGAATGCAATCAATGATTTATTCCATCTAAATTTTTTCAGTTCAGCGGTATCCTTAAAATTTTCAACATTATAGGAGCGCATAGATTGCAGTGTAGAGGCCTCGTTGGGTCTTTCATTTATAAGCAGCTTTAACTTTTCCCAATGCAAAGAATCCTTCTCTGCTTGTGAAGATGCACGAAACCACTGCCACTCCAGTTGAAGCAGCAGACTATCACTATTTTGAGCGTTAGAAGTATCAACGCTCAAAACAAGTGCAGCTATCACTATAGTAATTCGCAGCATCAATGTAAAACTGTTCTTCTTTTTCTTGATAAATGATTGCAATATCTCTCGCAGCACCGACCGCCTCTCCAATGTAGAACACCTGAAATCCAACAAACATGACGATCGTGTATGGATTTAAAACACCTAATACGATAGCGCTTTCCGCTACCTGAAGTCCTAACGTGGCGGGCATAACAAAAGCGGTCTTGGATAACGCCTCTCGACCTGCATAGGCCCTGCCCCACCCTGGAGCAATCAGACTACGAAAAAATGCAGTTGACTTCTTTTTCGAAGCCTGCTCTTTCAATTCATTGACATTTGCAAGGAGCCACTCTTCTGGCTGTTCCCACATTACGCTCAATGCGGCATAAGCAAAGAAACACTTACGCAAAGCGAGATGTACCTCCGACACCTCCTTCCAATCTGATGCCACAAACCAACGAGTGCGAATATCAGGATTTGCAATCGCACGCACAGCAATGCAATTCTGCAAGCATGTATCTTGAAGCGCCACCGCACCGCCGTTTTCATAATAATGAATGCAAGAGTCCATTTCATTTTTTAGAAAAAAAGAAATGGACTTTAAATAGCTAGTAGTGTCCTGGGAAGTATCGAGCTGTTGGATATAGGTATCCAATTGACTCGTTAAGCCTTCTTTTCTCAAATGCGATATAAATGCGGAATCATATGGTAGTTGTGCCCAAAGGGAAAAGCCATTTACCCAACAAAACAGTGAAAGAATAATGACCCTAATCATACTTGCTTTTAACGCGTCCAGTTTCCGGATGAATCATATGTGGCGGAGTATCTTCAACGCAACTCTCATTGCAAGACATCAAGCGGTATGCTCCAAAATATATCCCTTTCGCCAGACCATGCTTTTCAATCATCTTTTTTGCGAAAGATGAGCAAGTCAATTCGTAAGCACAATTACCCGTGAGTTGCTCTGAAATCACTCTTTGATAAACAAACATCAACCCGCCTGATATATAAACGAGTGGATTAATTTTTTGAGAAAAACTCAATTCCTTTGTTTTCAAAAACGCACGCTTAGCGGGCTCTTTATATTCATAAATTGAAAATGCATTATTTAGAAACGCCGTATGGAAGGTGCTGTCCGATTGCCCCAACCCCACGTGTGATGCCAGTATCAATAGACCAAGAAATAGCACTACAAATGACCATCTCAATTTCATAGGCGCAATTTACTCATTATGATTTAAATGAATTTACTTTGCATCAATAGAAAGTAAAATGATCACGATCCGAGAAAAAAGACTACGACATGTGTTTCGTCATTTTGATAAAAATGCTGCTGGTAGTAGTTTTAATCATGACGTTTTCCCTCACATTCATAGCATCATTCACTACGCAAATAGTCACACTCCTATTCACACCTATAAGCAGCCAAAGAACCGAGAAGTAAGAATCTTTCATTGTTCAGAGTTCGATCACATCGGCAATGTAGGTATTGCGCTGAAAAGCGAACTCCCGGCTGAGGCTATACAAAAGGAAACACGAGATGGTTTTCTAATAGAAGTTGGTCTTGTCAAAGAATTTAAAAAGACCCAACACCTCTGTATCGTCGTAGAAAAAAAGAAAGACCGTTATTTTCTAATCACTGCTTATCCAGGAAATAAATCTGAGTCATTTCCCCACCGGAATCAAACACCCGAAGAACGCACTCAAAGCGCAGCCTTCTGGGACAAATATGTATTGTTGAAAGTTGTGGATTAATGGCCGGCGGCTTGCGGCTAGCGGCCGTCAGCTGATAACCGAAAGCCATCACCGTCCCGCGTGCTTCTTCATTTCCGCCGCCACCATTGCGCTTTCGCCGCCGATTGCTTCTAGTCGTTGGCGTATATTACTGAGACTTGCTTCGTCTCTATTTTGGCTGAGTTTGAAAACATTTTCTAGTCGCTCCACTTTTATTTCAATACCGACGATGGCAGGCATCATTTTATCGAGGTATGAAGGGGCGAGATTATCGACGATGGTTTTTGATGCCGTGTTTCCTCCTTCAAATTTCAAGGTGAATTTTTTCATAAAAGAGAAGAGTTCTTCTACCGACATAAATCGAATCTTTCCTTCCGCTTGAACACTCACATAATTCCATGTAGACCCCATGCTTTGATCGCTATACCAAGACGCGCTTACATAGCAACTAGGCCCAGTGAACACAGCTAATACATTCTCATTTTCCTCGAAGCACTTGTGATGATCCGTCTTTCTCATGATATGCCCTTGAAGATAAAGCTCGCCGTCTCTCTCCTCCACGATCACCGGGATCTGCGTTGCCACAGGCTTACCTTCCTTTGTGCTTCCTGTCAAGAAAATAAAAGGATGTTCATTCATGAACTCCATCACTTCTTGATGATCCTTCGCTTTAAAATGAGAAAAGTGATACATACTATCGGTGGTTTAATTTCTCAAGAATAGAGAAAAAAATCTCAATTCGAGATTCGAAAATCACTGCCCTGTTTTGAATTCGATTCGATATGGAATACTTTGATTCAAGCCGTCCTCCTTAGCAAAACCTGAAACGATGAGGTGATACCTTGTATTTGGTTTCAAAGGTTCGAGTTCGAAATTAAATTTCCGTTTATCGTCAGACCTTCCAAGGAATTTACTAATCCGCAAGATTTCACCATCAAAATTTTCATCAATATCAAGGTTTCTGCAGCAATCACTCATTTCATCAGAGAACTCTATTGTAAGGTATTTCATAGCTCTTGGAACGTTTTGAGCACCGTTTTCCAAATCACCTAAATCAACAACTGTAGGTCTTTGAGCTTCGTACTGTTCTCCTATTTGGGCCCATGTTAGCGGTAAAAATTTCGACTCATCTAGCATTTTCGCAAAAGCGACTTCATCATTATAATCCAGCTCAATCAAGTCCTTTATTGCTTGCTCTTTGTTGGTTGCTTTGTTGTAATAAATCTCACAGATTTCGAACCCAATATAATAGCCCAGGTCGCGAACCGCTAGTTCATTTTGATTTGCGTTCCACACCCAATTCCAAACATCACTATCTCGGACCACCTCTTTCATAAATTGCTTGACCACCTTCTCCTTGTTTTCTTTACCGTATTTTACTGGAGCAGAAAGCGGTGCTTTTGCGATAAGTGTCGAAATAAATTCAGCCACACCTTCTGCCATGCAAATGTGTACAATGGTATTATTCTCCCAAGGCTTTTGTTGTGTGTGAATTAATTCATGCAACGCAGTGAGAGGAAAATTGTAAGGAACCGAAAGTTTGATAGCAGTTTGAATCCTTTCTGGTAGTTCATCGATTACTGCATTTTCATTGGCAAGGAAATATTCTCCTCCAATGAGCACGTTCCCATTCATGTAAGTGCCGCCGCTTCGAAATACTCCGATTGGGATGTACACGGTCGCGTCTTTTAATTCAGGATAAATTCTTTTTAGTTCTTGAAAATACTTTTCTGCGACAGCAGCATCCTTGAGCATATTCTGTTGATTCCCGCGAATAGAGTTCCAGTATTTTGGATAATTCAAGATTGCCTCAACATATTCATAATCCTTGTAGTCGCGCGCTGCCATAAGTCCTTTGAGACCATCTGATCCGCGATTGATATATAATTCGTTGATTAATTTTATTCGCTCTAGGCTGTCTTTGCTCACCGTAATCTTATCATACGCCTCCCAAAAGTGATCGATATCAGAAGTCACGATTTTGATTGTTTGCTGTTGCCCTATTCCATTCGAAACTGTAACAACTAATAAAAACATCTGAATTAGTATTCTGAAAATCTTAGCCATAGTGTGAAATCAAGATGAGTTTTGATAACTCAAGTATAGAGAAAAAATTCTCTATTCTCGTTTCGAAATTCGAAAATTGAATCTTGACAAAAAAAAAGAGCCCAAAGTGGGCTCTTTCTTTTTTTTGCGGAGAGTTAGGGATTCGAACCCTAGATACCCTTTTGGGGTATACACACTTTCCAGGCGTGCTCTTTCGACCACTCAGACAACTCTCCAAACTTTACACTTTCTCAACGTGCCGGTTCCTGAGCTTCGCCGAAGGACGGCCACTCAGACAACTCTCCAAACTTAGTTACTAGTTACTAGATACTAGTGACTAGTCAAAACTACCACTTACTAGTCACCAGTCGCTAG
>JAIXWP010000139.1 GCA_027491215.1 Flavobacteriales bacterium
GTGATATCATCGAGTCCATCTTGGTTTACATCATAAAAGCTGACTCCACTACCATAATAACGCGCGGGTAAAAAGAGTTGTCTATTGAGCAAAGCAGAATTGCGCTGCATGGATTGTGCGACAGCGCTATCTTGAAAAAAAGACAGGGTTAAAAGAAATAGAGTAACAAATCTTTTCATGATTGGCTACATCGGTTAATTAGTTAAGGATTCGTTTATATGACGTTATGACGAATGAATGGATGCCTGTATTCTACAATTTCGACAGATTGTCATATAATATCTAATGGCACAACCCTTGACACCGAGGCGTGCCGCTGAAATGGCATGCCTATGATTAATGAAGAAGAACTTTTCGGTCTTATCAATAGTGACAACGAAGACCATGAATTTATACCACTGATTTCTGCCGAAGATGAGGACCAAATGGACAAGGAACACACTCCTGAAGTTCTGCCAATTCTGCCGCTTCGAAATACTGTCCTCTTTCCTGGAGTCGTGATCCCTATCACTGTGGGTCGCGACAAGAGCATAAAGCTCGTACAAGAAGCCAATAAGGGCAACAAAACCATTGGTGTAGCCGCTCAAATAAATCCAGAAGTGGATGAGCCCACTTTTGCTGATATCAATAAAATCGGTACGCAAGCGACGATCATGAAAATGCTTCGCATGCCCGATGGCAGTACTACAGTAATACTCCAAGGAAAAAAACGCTTTGAAATCAAAGGGATGGTGTCGGACACTCACTATTTCCAAGCGCAAGTGTTGGAATTTCCAGAAACAAATCGAAACGAACAAAGCAAAGAACAACAAGCTCTTTTCGAATCTCTCAGAGATCACGCCAACCGTATCATTCAACTTTCGCCTGAAATTCCAAGTGAAGCTTCTGTTGCACTAAAAAACATCAACGGACTTAGCTTCCTTACCAATTTCATTTCAAGCAATATGAAAAGCGCTGTTCAAGTGAAGCAAAGCCTGCTTGAAATTGCAGATCTCGAAGAACGCGCTAAAAAAGTATTAGAGCATCTAGGCAAAGACTTGCAAATGCTTGAGATGAAAAATGAAATACAAAAGAAAGTTCATACCGATATCTCAAAGCAACAACGCGAGTATTTTCTTCAGCAACAAATGAAGCAGATACAAGAAGAACTTGGTGCGAATCCTATCAAGGAAGAAATCGAAGAGAAAAAACAACGCGCAAAATCAAAGCAGTGGAGCGATGATGTAGCTAAGACGTTTGCAAAAGAAATTGGAAAGCTCGAGCGCATGAATCCGCAAGCTGCAGAATTCAGTGTTCAGGCCAACTATATCGATACATTATTAGACCTACCTTGGAATGCTTATTCCGATGATAATTTTGATTTAAAACACGCCCGAAAAATTCTAGATCGTGATCACTTCGGGATGGAAAAAGTGAAAGAGCGCATCATTGAGCATCTTGCGGTATTAAAAATCAAAGGCGATATGAAAGCGCCGATCATTTGTTTGTACGGCCCTCCAGGCGTAGGTAAGACAAGCCTTGGAAAATCAATTGCTGAGGCACTTGGAAGAAAATATGTTCGTATGTCTCTCGGTGGTCTTCATGATGAATCAGAAATTCGAGGCCACAGAAAAACATATATCGGCGCAATGCCTGGAAGAATTCTTCAGAGCCTGAAAAAAACAGAGACATCCAATCCGCTATTTGTTTTGGATGAAATAGACAAGCTAGGCCAAGGAGTGCACGGAGACCCAAGCAGCGCAATGCTTGAGGTACTTGATCCAGAACAAAACCATGCGTTTTATGACAACTACGTGGAGCTAGATTATGATCTCTCCAAGGTCATGTTCATTGCAACTGCTAACTCTCTTAATACCATTCAACCAGCGCTTCGCGATCGTCTTGAGATCATCGAAGTGAATGGATATACTGTAGAAGAAAAAGTTGAAATCGCAAAGCGTCACCTTGTACCAAAACAACTTCGTGAAAATGGTTTGAAAGAAAATCAGATTCAATTTAGCGATGACATTTTGGTAAAAATCGTAGAAGAATACACCAATGAAAGTGGAGTGCGTTCGCTCGAAAAACGCATTGGAAAAATGGTGCGCAATCGTGCAAAGGAAATTGCTCTAGAAGAAAAATTCTCAGCGAAATTAAAAGCAGATGATTTGCAACGCGTGTTAGGTCCGAGCTATGAGAAAGACAAGTACACAGACAATGATGTGCTTGGTGTAGTTACGGGTCTCGCATGGACACCAACAGGTGGTGACATTCTATTTATAGAAACAAGCTTGACCAAGGGAAGTGGAAAGCTCACGCTCACAGGAAATCTTGGTGACGTAATGAAAGAAAGTGCTGTAATCGCTTTAGAATATCTAAAGGCACACAGTGACATCATTGGATTAGATGCAGATGTTTTCGAAAAATACAATGTCCATATTCACGTGCCTCAAGGAGCCGTTCCAAAGGACGGTCCAAGCGCGGGTATCACACTGCTCACTGCACTTGCTTCTGCTTTCACTAAACGCAGAGTAAAGAAATACTTAGCAATGACCGGTGAGATTACACTTCGTGGAAAAGTACTTCCTGTAGGTGGAATCAAGGAAAAAATTCTCGCTGCAAAGCGCGCAGGTATCAAAGAGATCATCATGTCAGAGCGCAACCGCAAAGACATTCTTGAAATCAATGAGCGTTACTTGAAAGGACTCAAGTTTCATTATGTGACGGAAATGCATGAAGTGGTAGCGCTTGCGTTGCTTAGAAAATGACAATTGACAAGAGACAAGAGACAAATTACAAATGACAAATGACAAATGACAAATGACAAATTACAATTGACGACATTGTCGTAAAAAGGGTGTGAGTAATTTAGACTTATTTACACAATATAGATCCTGCTTTTTGCAGGATTTTTTCTTGATATATGAAATCAACATAATTGGGTTTTGGTAAGCAGCTGATACCATTCCATTTTTAATTGTATTAATATTTTTCTTTGTGAAAAATTTTAGATGAAAAATATTCTCAAGGAAAAGTCTATTGATTTTGCTGCTGCAATTTTGGAATATTCGGATACTTTAAAAGAAAAGAAAATGTTTGAAGTCTCCAATCAATTGATAAGATCGGCATCATCTATTGGAGCAAACATATACGAGTCGGAATATGCGGAGAGTCAAAACGATCTTCTGCATAAATTAAAGATCTCAGAAAAGTAAGCGTCAGAAACTCAATTTTGGTTAGAATTATGTTCCAGAAGCAAGCACATCGAGGTCCCTCAAGAATTAAAAGCCTCTTTGACAGAAATCAAAAAAATATTAGGAGCTAGTATTGTAACAATAAAAAAGAATCTAAATAGACACTAACACCAATCAACAAACATCCTCATCAAGATTAAATATTTGTCACTTGTCATTTGTCACTTGTCATTTGTCACTTGTCATTTGTCATTGAGA
>JAIXWP010000143.1 GCA_027491215.1 Flavobacteriales bacterium
ATTAATCAAAATCCATAAAATTAAAGCGACACAAAAAGAACTAGATGATTTTTTCAATGAATGATGAATGAAGATTTATTTCTCAGGACAAATTATTTTTTCTTCCCTCTAATTTCATTAGAGGCAATGACGAAAAGGCATGCTGCGCATGCTGTCTCATTTATTGAAAACAGTCCTTGATGGGATAGCATGCTTTAGCATGCATTCTAGTCATTGCCCCACATGTTAATGCTGGGACCAACGATCGGTGACGAATGAGGTAGTTGAATCCGAAAGACGAACTGTAATCTTAATGATGATCGATCATAATTGGATTTAAATTCATAAGACGCAGATCTAATCTCTCTCCCTCTAATTTCATTAGAGGCAATGAAGTGTAGGCATGCTGCGCATGCTGTCTCATTTATTGAAAACAGTCCTTGATGGGATGGCGCTCATTAATCCTAACCCCAATCTCCCATCCCCAAACCCCAATCACATGATTGTAACCTTTCCCCCAACCCTCCCGTTAAAAATCGTGATTTAAATAACTCCAACCTATAATGATTATGAAATACACATCTCTTTTCTCGGGGATTGCTATGTCTCTGATTTTGTTGTCGAGCTGTAAAAAAGACGAAGAAGCAGCTACTCTTCCAACAACAAACCCTACTCCTGAAGTGCCTACTGCATATGGTCAAATGAGCCTTCGCGTGGATCACAAATTCGGAAATCAAGCTTACACTATTGGTACATTCTACACGAATGCCGCTGGTGAGCAAATCAGTTTTAACAAGACAAAATATTATATTAACGATGTCACTTTGATGACTGCTACTGGCGCTCCTTATGAGATTGCTGGAACCTGTCATCTCGTTGACCTCGCCGACCCTGCCTCACTTACTTTGAATTTAGAAAATGTTCCAACAGGAACATACACTTCAGCGCGCTTTACTATCGGATTGGTGGATGAAAATCTTCCAACCGATATGGTGGCGATGAGTACTGCTGATCAAATGTATTGGGCAGACTCTCAAGAATTCATCTTCATTCGTGTGGAAGGCTACAGCCCCGTTGCACAGAACGGTCAAGTGAAATACATCCTTGGCGGCGACGAAGCTCCTAACGTGGCTTTAAATGAGCCCACAGTGGCATTCACAGAACAGTTGACTGTGACCGAAGAGGGTAATCCAGAATTGGCAATCAATTTGGATATGGCACGAATCTTCAATGGTCCAGCTGGTAATGTATCGATAGCAAGCACTCCATTGGTGCAAGCTCCAAGCGCTAATGCTGTTATGGTTGCGGATAACTTCGCTTCAGGTTTTAGCTTCGGCTCGATCGTGGAATAAGGATTTTTTCATCCCAAAATAAAAAAACTCAAATCAAAAGCTCTTGACTTTTGATTTGAGTTTTTCTTTTAGAATAAAATCTTATTGAGCTGGCTCGTATCGGAAGTCTCTAATCACTACTTCATGTTCCATCGCATTTTCTGGACCAACCGCCACGTGTGGCAAGGTCCAGAAATTCATTCGCGCATTGGTAGTATTTCCTGGAGCAGGAATAATGATTGGATTCGATGACTGCCCACCCTCATATTTAATGCGCGCGGGATTCGATAAATCAAAACTCCAAGAGGACATAATTGGATTTACCATATCAATATCTCCTCTCCAACTGCGCCATGTAATCAATGAATCCGTCCAAGTGAACTGGTGAGTAGTTATACCCAACAAATTATTAGAATCTGTATTGGCATATTCACTTCGTTCATCGAAGTATGGACCAAAATTTACGGGCTGAACGCTATAGGTTAAAGGCACCTCGCTCTCTGCATTTCCCCATTTCGAAAGCTCAATATCCACCTCGCTATTCGCTTGCGTGAAGAATGTATTGTTATCCCATGTAAATAGACCTAACACTACATTATTCGCGAAACTCATTGGATCTGCTTGAATGGTCCAAGTATAAGTACCGTACCCCATCGTGTCTTGTGAAATCACTTCAGTTGAATACCAATTACCATTGCGATTCGCGATGTTCAAATGAAGATATCCTTTTTCATCGACCCATACATCTTCATATAATTTCGAGAAAAAATTAGGACCCGGACCTACTTGGTTCACGCTTCCCTTCACATCCCACTTACGTCCTGCAAAGTTGACAATATCTCCTTGACGCATCAGCACTTCTTCAGGATCACTTTGTTGGCATGATGAAAACATTGCTAATGCAGCAACACCAAGAAGTAGAGCAAAATTCGAAATTCTCTTTTTCATATTACTTAAGTGTTAGAGTTGTCTTCAATTTTCCGATAATAATATCAAAATCTCCATTTTCATAAATCCACTGTCCGTTTCTATCGCACAATTTCAAATCCGAAGCTTTCAGTATGAATGTTACCGTTTTGGTCTCTCTCGGCTGCAACTCGATTTTCTGAAATTGTTTCAACTTCTTTACCGACGGTGTCACACTTGCATAGTGATCACGGATAAATAGCAACACCGACTCCTTGACCGAACGATCGCTCGGGTTTTGTAAAGTTACCGTTACATTCACTAAACCATTTTGTACCACCTCTGGTGATGCAACTTTCAAATCACTGTAGAAGACATTCGAATAAGACAGTCCATGACCAAACTCCCATTGTGGATTGAAAGCTGTATTCGCAAACTTTTGATCGAATGTTTCTGTGTACTTGTGATCATAAGTCAGCATAGATTGATTGTATCGCGGATAAGTGATAGGTAATCGGCCGGAAGGATTGACGTCGCCATACAAGATATTCGCTAGTGCTTCACCTCCAAAATCGCCGGGCTGGTAGGCCATTACAACTGCACTGGCCAAGTCCGCAATCTCATTTACAAGACGTGGTCTATTCTCCACTAGGACTAAAATCAATTTCTTGCGAAGTGATGCAAGTGCTTTCACATAATCCAATTGCGCTCTAGAAAATGATAGATCATCAATGTCGCCTACCTTTTCTGTAGAGGGATATTCACCCAAGCAAACTATAATGACATCCGATTCTGAAGCGAGTTGCATTGCATTGTCAGAAACTGGTTTGTCCAGAACATCGCAACCCAAAGCGTATTGCACATTTGGATTCTTTGCCTTCAATGCTTCGTAGATTGTGTACTTCGTAGTATCATCCCACTTTTCATCGGCGCCCTGCCATGTGCGCGTCCAAGCGCCATTTAATAATATCATTGAATGTGCGGCAGGACCTGTAACGAAAATTTTATCCTGTTTGCCAAGAGGCAATGCACTGTTTCTATTTTCCAAAAGTGTAATGCTCTCTTCTGCAGTATTCAAAGCTTCTTTTTGAAAATCAGGGCTACCAAACAAATTGTAATCTTTCGCGGAAGGTATCATCGGTGAGGAATTCAATCGGAGCTTTTGCTTTACCCAAAGAATTCTTCTAACACTTTTATCTAATCGTTCTTCACTAATTCTTCCTTCTTTCACTAGCTCTATTAAATGATTAGTGAAGTTGTAATCATTCGGCACCATACACATATCAATACCCGCTTGAACCGCTTGATATGTAGCTTCTTTCAGACTACTAGCAGTTTTGTGATTAAGATGCAATTTCATTACATCCTCCCAATCCGTCACAGCTATACCTTCGAACTTCAATTCATCTCGAAGTAGTGTAGTAAGAATGTCATAATTGGCATGAACTGGAACACCATTGATTTCACCGCTGTTGATCATGACTGTCAATGCCCCTCTTCGCACCGCCTCTTGAAAAGGTGGTAGATATATTTCTCTTAACTGATTATTCGGTATGTATGCGGGAGTTCTATCCTTGCCTGTGCGAGCGCCGCTATATCCAAGAAAATGCTTCATGCATGCGGCAACGTGATACTTATCTGGACCAGCTATGCCTTGATAACCGTCAATAACAGCACCTCCCATTTCGGTACACAAATAAGTGTCTTCACCATAAGTTTCAAAAACACGCGACCAAGCTGGATGTCTTGCTACATCTAATACAGGTGAAAAATTCCAAGGAATGCCTGCTGCTCTTGTTTCATAAGCAGTAACCGCCGCGCCTTTTCTAACTAGCTCTGTATTGAATGTTGCCGCCTGTGCCAACGGCTGTGGAAACAAGGTTGACCCCATCACATAATTGGCACCGTGTATCGCGTCGATACCGTACAACACAGGAATTTTTAATCTTGTTTTCTGTGCAGCTACGCGTTGAATATTTCCTATCATCTCATGCCATTGCGCTAATGGATAAGCGTGTCCTCCACAATTCAAAATGGACCCTACATGATTGTCGACAATAGCCTTGTGCAACTTTGCGCTGTCGATGCGATGGGGCTCTTGAAGATTATAAACTTCACCCACACAAACGACATCAATATTTAACTGCGTCATTTGACCTACTTTCTCCTCAATGGTCATCTTGGAGATGAGTTCTGAAATCTGCTGTTCATAAAACTCATCCATAGTATCCGAAGGTAATTCAGGTACAGGGATAATCATTCGACAAGCTGTTATTGTAAAAATTACAAAAAGTAGAACGGCGTAACGCATGATTAAAATATATTAAGATTTCGACGGAAGAGCAATGAGTTCAATCTGATCAATGAAAACTTCTCCACTAGATTCGAACTGAAACATCAGTTGTTTTACGCTGTACATATCCACTTGACTCGTGGGTAATTGAAAGCGATCTAATGGAATTAGCACTTGTGTCCAGTTATTTGTTATTGGACCATTCACTACAACATCTTCAGTCACGCCAGTCCATTTTTGATTTCCTGCAAAGTCTTCAAAACCGATGGCCCATGGTAGTTGCTTGTAAGGCTTTTCATTTGTTTTTACCCAAAAAGAAATTGCAGCTTCTTTGGTTATTTGAGAAAGATCTTTTCCTGTCCAACCATCCCAACCTATTCCTAGACCGAGCCATGGACAGCCTCCCTCGGCTTGTTTATTCCATTTGATATGTATCGCAGCATTTCCCGAATGAACGTTCTGTTTTTCAGAATTCACATTCAAGCACGTCGCCTCTTTTGAGTACCAAACTTCTGTTCCGAAATCATCTTTGAAAATATTCAATTGATAAAAACCATTGATATTTTTCTCATCTTGAGTTTGGCTTGTTACCTCATACAGCCCCGTAGGCTTGAGGCTTGAGCATGCGGTCAAGATTATAACAACAAAAACAAAGGCGCCGAATCGCATCATGATGTTATGGATTTAAAGGAGCTCCTTCTGTAAAGATCATGTAATCGAGATAGCTCTGTGTATAGCCTGATGTTGGA
>JAIXWP010000106.1 GCA_027491215.1 Flavobacteriales bacterium
CCAAACCCTAGCCCTCATCACACCCCGATTCTCCCTCCTCCCACTGGACGCGGGTTCGGTTATTGTAAAAAATACAAAAAGTCAGCCTTTTGCAATGGCAGATCCTGCTCCGGCAGTGCCCTCTCCTTGGTCAATTAAGGCAGTGTTGGGATATAATCTACTATCACCAAAAGATGCTGCCGTTGCCAATTACTATCCATTGCTTGGAAATTACGTTCAAGTTTCTGGAAAATATTCATGGGCAAAAACTTACGCAGAGGCGGGTATTCAACATGCAACTTGGAAATATGGCATTGACTATTTAAAGACAACCACCGATAAGGTATTGATTGAAGACACGCTCCTTTCAATGGTCGTGAATGCACAGACAGGCGCTATTATTAGCGAAGTTTACGGCGACACGTTAGTCAATCGCACTACCACACGAAAGGTGCGCTATAACAATGCGTTCTCTACGATTCAAATGCCGTTGGAATTTGGATATTATATAAGTAAAAACAAATGGCAATTTGAGGCTGGACTTGGAGTAAACTTGATTTATGTCTATAAGCAATCAGGTAGATATCTAACAACAGATAGCGATATCACAGGCATTATTACTTCTAATAATCTTGGAGTGAAACAATTTGTGATTCAACCTCAGCTTTCAATAGGTACAAGCTACATCTTCCATCCAAAGTGGACCGTCGGCCTTGAAGCTGGCGCAGGTCTGATTCCTAGCTCATGGGTGCCGAGCGGAATCAACAAAAATTTGATCCCATTAAATGTTGGAATTTCTGTTGTAAAAAAGTTTTAATCATTGGTAATACTTTGAAGATAGTGGTCCAACTTGCAGACAAACTTCAAAGCATTTATCATGAAAAAAAATTACTTACTACTAATCGCTGTCCTCGTAGTTTTCGCGAGTTCATGCACCATTACTAAACGCCGATACAATTCTGGTTACCACATCGAGTGGAAACAAGCTGCTGCTAAAGTTGAAAAAAACAGTCACGACAATGAGCTCGCGGAAGTTGAAACAAAGACCAACGAAGCAATTGCTCCAGTTCAAACAACTGAGCCTTCTTCAACTGCAATCATCACTGCTCCTGCGAATACTAGAGTTTCGAGTTCTTTGACAGAAACATCAACTACTGAAGCTCCAAAAAAATCAGCGTCACGTACTTCAAATGTTACAACCGCAACCTTCGAAACTCCCGTTGCATCAAAGACTTCAACGGAAGCATTTGTGCCTGTAGCAGATCATGTAGAAGCCACTGAAAGCAAAGCGATGAGCCAAGTGGATATGGTAGTATTAGTTATTCTTGCTCTTCTCATTCCACCTTTGGCGGTTTACCTTCACCAAGGCAGTTGGAATGACATGTGTTGGATTAGCTTGCTACTCACTATTTTGTTTTGGATACCCGGAGTGGTTTTCGCCTTTTTGATTATCTTAGACATCATATAACCCCTCGATACGCTCGCAAAGCGAGCACTCGGGAACCATCCCTCGATACGCTCGCAAAGCGAGCACTCGGGAACCACCCCTCGATACGCTCGCTTTGCGAGCACTCGGGAACCAAGAACTAGTAACCAAGAAACAATAACAAATGCTAAGAAATTTTCTCTTCCTCCTTTTTAGCGTAGCGCTTCTATCATCATGTACTATTGAAAAGCGTAAGCACTTTTCAGGTTATCATGTACAATGGCACACTAGCCTTAAAAAAGCGGAGAAATCAACGAATACTATCGTTGATGAGAAGGAGATTGAATTAGCATCAAATAATATTATTGAAAAGAGAAATATCGATGCGCAAGCGTTGAATTCTGAAGATAACAAAGAGCTGGCAGAATGGACACCACCAGTGATCCATTCTCCAGCTCTTTCTTTTTCTAAAAAAGCTGAAAAACAAATCTCTCCTATAACTGAAGTTTCTAGCATCCATTCAGCTTATACCACCGAGAATAGAGTTGCGCATCGGATCATTCAATCCGTTATGATGAAGCAACAACGAGATAGTGATGATGCAGATCTTTACATCTTTCTTGCAATTATTCTGCTTGCGATTATTCTGCCTCCGTGTTCTGTATTCTTACATCAAGGGTGTTGCAATAGCTTTTTTTGGTACACCGTTGACCTCACCCTTCTAGGTTGGATTCCAGGAATTGTCTACGCCTTTATCATCATCTTCACGCAGCCGCGCTACTATTACTACTAAGCGTAGCGGGTCCAACGTTCCTCTCTGCAGAACGCGTAGAGAGCTATTCCTAATTCTTTTGCAAAATCTACTGACAAGCTGCTCGGAGCGCTCACTGCTGCCAATACTGGTATGCCTGCTGTAAAACACTTGGTGATGATTTCATAACTCACACGTCCGCTCACCAATAGATATCGTGCAGATCTAATCTTGCCACGATTTAATAATTCTCCAACTACTTTGTCCACCGCATTATGTCTTCCTATATCTTCTTTCACACTTAGCATGTTTCTCTCGACATCGAAAGCTGCCGCGGCATGACAACCACCACTTCGATCAAAAGCAGCCTGATGCTGCCGCATTTCCTCAAACAAATTTTCAAA
This sequence comes from Flavobacteriales bacterium, assembly GCA_027491215.1. Classification (GTDB taxonomy): domain Bacteria; phylum Bacteroidota; class Bacteroidia; order Flavobacteriales_D; family Sanyastnellaceae; genus JAIXWP01. The sequence goes on from JAIXWP010000106.1 coordinate 2,561, forward strand.
AGAAACATTGGATGCTTCGGTGATATTTTCTTCTCTTTCTTTTTGTGAAAAATCTTGGAGTTCTGTTCGACCACAAATGCCACAACTCGCCACGGACAGGAGATTGCGTTTATTGATTTGGCTTTTATCCAAAAGATTCTCCGGCACCGTCACATTCACTTTGGAGATGAGTCCTTCAGGCGATCGCTCCAATACTTGAGAGTGTAGAATACCCTCTTTCAATTTGACTATACCCTCTGCAAACAAAAGCCCCCGGATGAGGGCTTCCTCATCTCCGGGGGTCTGCATTGTCAATGTAAATATTTCATCATTTACCAAAACAGTTAGCGGATGTTCAATCATTAAGTGATCTTGCACCATCGTGCGCACACTTTTCGATTGCTTGATCGCTTCGTACTGTCTGGTCTTCATTATGATAATCCTGTCACTACACCATTCGCATCAATATCCATATGTTCTGATGCTGGAATAGGCGGTAAACCTGGCATTCTCATCATTTCACCAAGAATAGGAATAATGAAACCCGCACCTACTGCGTATTCAAATTCTCTCACGGTAACTGTAAAGTTGCGTGGTCGACCTACTTTGCTTTCATCATCGGAGAATGACTTTTGGGTCTTTGCCATACAAACGGGTAGTCCCGCAAGTCCCAGTCTCTCTATCGTTCTAAGATTGCCTTCTGCTTCTTTCGTGTATTGCACTGCATCAGCTCCATAAATCTCCTTGGCAATTTTTTCAATCTTCTCTTTTACTGGAAGCGACCAATCATAAAGTGGCTTGAATGCATTTTTACCGCCATCCACTTCTGCAACCACTGCTGCAGCGAGATCCTTGGTGCCTTCTCCGCCGTGCGCAAATCCGCGTGAAATCACAGCTTGGATACCGAGTTTAGCACATGCTTCAATAACAAATTGTAATTCTTCATCACTATCTGTTGGGAAATGATTCAATGCTACTACCGGATTCAAACCGAACTTGCGACAATTTTCAATGTGCTTTTCAAGGTTTTCAAAACCCTTGGTAACACGCTCCATTGAAGGAGTGTTGTACTCTTCTTTTTTCGCACCACCATGGTGACGCAATGCACGAATCGTAGCAACAAGTACCATTGCATCAGGCTTCAGATTTCCATAGCCACATTTGATATCCATGAATTTTTCAGCACCTAAATCTGCTCCAAATCCAGCTTCAGTAACTACATATTCTGACAAGCTCAATCCCATTTTCGTAGCGATAATGGTATTGGTTCCCTGTGCGATGTTTGCAAATGGTCCACCATGTAGAATCGCAGGATTGCCTTCTAATGTTTGTACTAAGTTTGGCTTGATAGCATCTTTAAGCAAAAGCGCCATGGCGCCTTGCGCTTTCAAATCGCGCGCATAAATGGGCTTGCGATCGAAAGTAAATCCAACGAAAATATTTCCAAGCTTCGTCTTCAAATCTTCGATATTCTGAGCCATGCAAAGAATCGCCATTACTTCACTCGCAGGAGTAATGTTGAATCCATCTTGACGAGGAATCCCATTTCCGGTGCCACCAAGACCGATGGTTATATCGCGAAGTGATCGGTCGTTCATATCCATCACACGCTTCCAATAAATGGAGCGAGGATCCAATCCCAATGAATATTGCTTGTTTTGAAGATTGTTATCAATCAATGCAGCGAGAAGATTATTCGCTTTTTCAATCGCACCAAAATCTCCCGTGAAGTGAAGATTGATGTCTTCCATTGGAACTACTTGCGAGTATCCACCGCCTGCCGCTCCTCCTTTGATTCCGAATACTGGTCCAAGAGATGGCTCACGTAATACTACCGTCGCTTTCTTACCGATTTTATTCAAGCCTTCTGTAAGGCCGATGCTCGTAGTGGTCTTTCCTTCTCCTGCAGGAGTCGGTGTGATCGCACTTACAAGAATTAATTTATTGTTTTTAATCTTTTCCTCATTGATGAGATTTAATGGAAGCTTTGCTTTATACTTTCCATAATGTTCTAAATCATCAACAGAAATATTGAGTTTTTCGGCAATAACATTAATGTGCCGAATGTCGCATTTCTGCGCAATTTCCAAGTCTGTAGGAAATGACATATAGTTTCAAAATTGGTTATACAGAGGCGAAATGTACTTAAATATTTAGAGAAAAAGTGAATTGTGTTCCTTCTCCTAGTACACTTTGTACTTGGTACTGAGAATCATGTAATACCAAGATATTTTTAACAATCGCTAAGCCAAGTCCAGTGCCGGGTTGAGATGAGCGACCTTTATAAAAACGATCAAACAAATGTGGTATGTCCTCCGCTGCGATTCCACTTCCCGTGTCGGTTACTGATATCTGTATTTTCCCCGCAACTTCACGAACACCAATCGTTACTTTATCTCCTTTGGAACAATACTTTAATGCATTGCTCAAAAGGTTATGCAGTACTCGATCGATCAACGCCAAATCCGCTTTTACCAAAGGCAATTGCTCGGGACTCTCCACACAAATTCCTACTCCTTTCTCTGAGCCTGAAAGCTTAAACTGATTCGCGATATCATGTACTAAATCCTGAATATAAAAAGGTTCGATATGAATAGTGGTTTCTTTACTTTCTAATTTAGACAACTCGAAAAGCTCATCCACCAACGTTTTCAGCTTATCAGTGCCCTGCAGTGTTGTGCTCAAATATTTTTCTCTTGTAGCTTCATCAAGAGAGTCTTTCTTGATCAATAATGTTTCGATATAGCCATGAATGCCAGCCAAAGGCGTTCTGAGGTCATGTGAAATATTGGCTAATAATTCTCTTCTAAAATTTTCAAGTTCTAATTTTTCTTCCGCCAATTTTTCTTGACGCTTAAGGATATTTTTAACGCTCAAAAACATTAATATACCTATGACTATTACGAATACCAATGTAATCATCAGATTGGTGTAGATCTGTCCTTGAGCCTTGCTCATGAATGAATCAAACGACTCCTCCACTTGAAGCATTCCTACCACCTCACCTTCACCACTCATCACTGGAGAAAGCGCGCCGAGATGCAAGCCATCCTCTGCTTCATAAAGGCCGATCATTCCTCCTTTGGTGTACACGCTATCTGGCTGTCTCGATTTACCGCTCAATTCAGATAGCCATTCATTATCATTGGTCGAAATGACTTTCACAAACTTATTACTGGCAGAATCTTTTACTACGGTAAACATGCTCGACGGCACCTTGGTCATTTCCTTGGCCATGAACATTTGCTGATAGATCTTCATGAAAATAGAGTCCTTCTTTACCTGATCTAACAAAGCTTGAGAAGGATACTTATCCACCAAACCACTATGTTCTTCACCTGAAATTTTATAAGCAACAGCATTGGCTATACAATCTAACTTGAAGAGTTCTTTCTCTTGATAGATTGCTAACTGTGTATAATAGCTATTGATCGTGACATACGTTGCGATTAAGGCAATCGCAATCATCGTGTATGTCAAAATGTTTTTAGTAGATTTTTTCTTCATTCTGGTTGATCATTAAAGCGATATCCGACTCCCCATGTGGTAAGCACATATTCTGGTTTATTCAAATCTTTTTCAATCTTTATTCGCAGACGGTTGATATGGGTATTCACTGTGTGCTCATAGCCATCAAAATCATATCCCCAAACAAGATTGAGCAGCTTCTTTCTATCATAGGTCGTACCTGGGTTTGAAGCCAAGAGGTACAAAAGATCAAATTCCTTTGGAGTGAGTTCTAGTCTTTCATCATTCAAAATCACTACTCTTCTTGAACGATCGATAGTCATTGCTTTGTATTGAAGGATGGTTTCAACTTTCTCCACCGCTTCTGATTCTGTTCTCCGAAAAATGACTTTTACGCGGGCAATAAATTCTCTTATTCCAAAAGGCTTGGTGATATAATCATCAGCCCCCATATCCAATCCAATCACTTTATCGATCTCCTGACTGCGGGCTGTCAGCATTAAAATGGGTGAAGAATGCCCTTTCTCGCGATAAAGTTGGCACACTTCCAAACCGTCCATCACTGGAAGGTTGATATCAAGAATGATCAGATCCATCTTGTTTTGAAGTATAAACTCTAGTCCACTTCCCCCATCAATGAATCGAAAACATTCGCATTGCAGGTCATTCAAGTGCAACTCGAGTAAATCCGAGATGTCCTTATCATCTTCAATTATAGCGACTTTCTTCATCTCTTCTAAAATAGCGTGATAATTTTGTTACAAAATATTACGTCCTTTGTTACTGGTCCAATGGGCCATCCTCCTATCTCCCTCAAGGGTGATATCGGGATAAGTTTAGTTGTTAGTTAAAATAAACCCCTGAATCGTCGGGGGTTTTTTTATCTAAAAAAACCAATATTTCCATGAGCGGGAGCAATATTCCAAAAAATGTCGTTTAATTCGAACCGAAAAGATATTATAAAATGAAAAGAAACTTCATAAAGACAGCATTCTTTATTGCAGCACTGGCATTCAGTGCACCTACTTTCTCTCAAGACAAAGGCAGCAGCGCTCCCCAAGCACCTATTACTCTTCAATGGCAGCATGCAGATATCATGGCTGACGGTAAGATTGGAGTGAGTTCAGCAAGAGCTTACAAAGAACTGGTAGCAGGTAAAAAACCAGCCCCAATCATTGTAGCTGTGATCGACAGCGGAACAGAAACCTTCCATTCAGATTTGAAAAATAATATCTGGATCAATACAGATGAGCTACCCGGTAATGGAATCGATGACGATAAAAACGGTTACATCGATGATATGCATGGCTGGTCTTTCCTTGGCGGCAAGGAAGGTGATGTGAAAGAAGATAACCTCGAATTCACTCGTGTCTACAAACAATTAAAGGATCGCTTTGATGGTAAAGACGCTGCTAGCATCTCAAAGGCTGATAAAAAAGATTATGAGCGTTACCTTCAATTCCAAAAAGGCTACGAAACACGCACAGCAGATGCTCGCGCTCAAAAAGAACAGTTCGATCAGTTCATGATGGTGTACAACATGGCAGATGGAATGATGAAAGGCCTGACTGGAAAAGACAACTATACGCTTGAAGATCTTCAAGCTGTAGAAGCAAAAGATGAAATGTCAAAAGGCTTCAAACAAATGATGACCGAATTGATGCAACAAGGTGTGCTCGAACAATTAGATGCATGGAAAGAGCAAGTGGAGTCTACCTTAAAGTATTCATACGACTTAAATCTTGACACACGCAAAATTGTAGGAGACAACTACAGCGATGTGCGCGAAAAGAACTATGGCAACAATCACGTTGATGGTCCAGCGGGTGAGCACGGAACTCACGTAGCAGGAATCATTGGTGCTACTGTGAATGGATTTGGAGTAGATGGAATCGCGCAAAACGTAAAGCTTATGGTTATTCGTTGTGTACCTGCGGGAGATGAAAGAGATAAAGACGTAGCCAACTCTATTCGCTATGCAGTAGATAATGGAGCGAAAATCATCAACATGAGTTTTGGTAAATCATATTCTCCAAACAAAGACATCGTTGATGAAGCAGTTGCTTACGCAGAAAGTAAAGGAGTTCTACTCATTCATGCTGCAGGAAATGACAGTAAGAATGTAGATAAAGCAGATAATTTTCCTACAAAAAAATATCTAAACGGTAAGTCGTGTAAGACATGGATTGAAGTAGGTGCAAGCGGAGATACTCCATCACAACTAGCAGCGCCATTTACAAATTATGGTAAAAAAAGTGTGGATGTATTCGCTCCTGGCGTAGACATCTTTAGCACTTACACTGGTGATTCTTATAAAAAAGAAAGTGGTACCAGCATGGCATCACCTGTTACAGCGGGAGTTGCGGCAGCCGTTTGGTCATTCTATCCAAACCTTACAGCGCTTCAATTAAAAGAGATTCTTTTAAAATCAGCAGTGCCTTATAAGAAGACCAACGTGACACTTCCTGGTTCAGAATCAGAAGAAAATCCAGAAGGTAAAAAGATTGCTTTCGGCAAACTCTCAAAAACCGGCGGAGTAGTGAATCTCTACAAAGCGCTGGAGATGGCGGGGAAGATTTAAGCGCTGCGCTAATTCGAGATTCCGCTGCGCTAATTCGAAATTCCGCTTCGCTAATTCGAAATTCAATATTCCGCTGCGCTCATTCGAAATTCAATATTACAAAGGCCGCCCAAGCAGGGCGGCCTTTCTTTATTGATAACAGATACCGAATTTCAAATTAGCGAAGCGTGAATTAGCGCAGCGGAATTCCGAATAAGCGAAGCGTGAATTAGTCAATTTTCTTATAATATCTAATATAATCAATATCCATCGACTGAGGGAAGAGATTTGGTTTGTCTGGTCCGTCAGGTGTTTTCTTTACTGAAACATTGGTGATAATCTGCATTGGATCACGCGGGAAAGGGGTCTCTTCAGGCTTCTTTTTCTTTTTCAAAAAATCAGCACACTGCTTTGCTCTACCCTTCATTCCTTTATAACGATACATGGTGCGCTTCAAATCACCATCCACCCACCACTCTATTTTGCACTCATCCCAAATACAAGTAAAGGTGTGAAAGCCTTCTGAAATATCCTCTCCAAGATATCCTTCAATGGACATCCCACCCTTGTAATGCGCAGTCATATTGTGCCACTTGGATAAGCGCTTTTCACTGTACATCATCTTAAATGGACCTTTTACATCCCAATATTCAAACACATCAATTTCGTTATTGACGCCATCTTTTTCCCCATACATCCAAAATGCAGAATTGAGTCCTTTGCTCTTAGGAATGCGACAACGGATCTCATACATCCCAAAACCAAAACTTTCGCGAGAATTTATTTCTCCACTAGAATGCGTTGCATTTCCTTTGAATGGCTTCATACCATCTTTGATCCAGATATCATATGGGCGATCAATCATGGTATCATTCTTCAATACCAATTTGAGCAGTCCTTGAGAAACCTCAACATTCTCTCTTAGATACCATACATAATTAGAACCCTGCATAGGATCACGAGGAATGCCTTCTATAATGCGCCATTTGGACTCATCAACTTTTGTCCCCTCGAAATCATCCCCGAACGACATGACCCATTTCTCGTTTTCTCCTGCCGAATTTTTTCGAACGAGGGTATCTTGTGATACTACTGATTGTGAAAGACTTAAACCTAAAATTAAAAAAAGAATTTTTCTCATAATCAAGTGTTTACTATTCAAAGGTAGAGATATTTCATTTTTGGAAAAAAATGCTATCAAGAAAACTTGGAAAGAATATATCTTCATTCCAAATTCCGAACCCATGAATTTTCAAATTACATCAGAACAAGAATATCAAGCAGCTTATAATAAAAGTGTTGACCAACCAGAAGAATTTTGGAACGATATCGCTTCTAATTTTCATTGGAGAGAAAAGTGGCATACCACACTCAAATGGAACTTTGAAACACCCGATGTGCGCTGGTTTGATGGTGCAAAACTCAATATCACTGAAAACTGTCTAGACCGACATCTCGAACAACGCGGAAATAAAATCGCACTCATTTGGGAACCTAATGACCCGAAAGAAAGAGCGCTTCGATACACCTATCGTGAGCTCTATCAGAACGTAAATAAGATGGCCAACATTCTCAAAAATATGGGAGTGAAAAAAGGAGATCGTGTATGCATCTATTTACCAATGATCCCTGAATTGTCATTCACTGTTCTAGCATGTGCACGCATCGGTGCCATTCACTCAGTTGTATTTGCTGGATTCAGCGCCAATTCGGTTGCAGATCGAATCAATGATTCACAGTGCACTGTTGTTGTCACCTCAGACGGACTCAACCGTGGTGCAAAACAAATACCTGTGAAGAGCGTGGTAGATGAGGCGCTTGAACATTGTCCTTCTGTAGAAAAAGTATTGGTGGTAGATCGATTAGGTTGGCCCGTAAACATACACACCGGACGTGACTTCTGGTATCATGAAGAATTAAAAACTGTTTCTGATCAATGCGAACCTACCATCGTAGAAGCTGAAGATCCGTTGTTCATTTTATATACCTCCGGCAGCACTGGAAAACCAAAAGGCGTCGTTCACTCCACCGCAGGGTACATGGTATATGCTGGTTACTCTTTTGCGAATGTTTTTCAATACAAAGAAAGTGACATCTATTGGTGTACAGCAGATATTGGATGGATTACAGGACACACATACATCTTATACGGACCACTGCTACAAGGCGCTACCAGCGTGATGTTTGAAGGTGTCCCCACTTATCCAGACCCCGGAAGATTTTGGCAAGTGATTGATAAGCACAGTGTGAATATTTTTTACACCGCTCCTACTGCGATTCGTTCATTGATGGCTTCCGGTGTAGATCATGTTTTGGCTTACAGTCTTCACACTTTGAAAACGCTTGGTTCAGTTGGTGAACCCATAAATGAGGAAGCATGGCATTGGTACCATACACACGTTGGTAAAGGAAAGTGCCCAGTGGTGGACACCTGGTGGCAAACAGAAACGGGAGGAATCATGATTTCTGCTTTGTCTGGAATCAGCGAATTAAAGCCCGCACACGCAGGTCTACCGCTTCCTGGCATTCAACCCATCTTAGTGGATGGAGAAGGAAATGAGATTCAAGGCAACGATGTAGAAGGATATCTATGTATTAAGTTCCCTTGGCCTTCTATGATCCGTACCACTTACGGCGATCATGAAAGATGTAGAATAAATTATTTTGCCACCTATAAAAACCTATACTTCACAGGCGACGGCGCGCGTAGAGAAGCAAACGGCATGTACCGCATAATAGGACGTGTTGATGATGTGATCAATGTCAGCGGACACCGTTTTGGTACTGCAGAAATTGAAAACGCCATCAACCAAAACAAAAAAGTAATCGAGAGCGCTGTTATTGGCTATCCTCATGACATCAAAGGACAAGGCATTTACGCCTATGTAATCCTTGGCGACTTAGAAGCTAATAACAACAATCAAACGCGTGATGAAATCATCGAGAGCGTGGTAGAGCACATCGGCCGTATTGCAAAACCCGACAAGATTCAATTCGTCAGCGGACTACCCAAAACAAGAAGCGGGAAAATTATGCGCCGCATTTTGAGAAAAGTAGCAGAAGGAGAATTATCTTCATTAGGCGACACTTCCACTCTACTAGACCCCACCATAGTAGACGAAATCATAGCAGGCAGACTCACTTAGTGACTAGTGATTAGTAGGAAAGGTAATTGCAAAATAGCTTGGTAGTCATGTGATTTGTAGCAATCATGCAAATAGAGATTGGTGTAACGCTTGTCATCCTCCAGCGCTTGAAGCACCGCGTCATTGATAGTCTCCAGCTGACCACTGTAATTTCTATCCTGCATTATTTCGAGCTTGTATTGATGCACTAAAATATCATCTGGATTAGCTGTCAGTGCTTTTGAAATAGCATAAAAAGCACCTTGTGTGTCTCCTGCATGATCGAATAAATACTTCGCTCGAATAAAATCAGTCATGTAAAAATAATCGGGTGGAACTTGAGACTCCGCTGCTTCCAAATACAGCCGCACATTTTTCCAAATATCCACTTCTTGCAATACTGCATCATTCCCGACGTAAGACTCACGGCAATAAAGAATGGCTGCGCTGATATTCCACAAGTAATCGTGACGTTTTATTTTAAAAAAGTAATCAATGATATCTTTTTCGATCAAATGATATTGACCATCCGGAGCACCCACGTATTGATAGAAGTAATGAATGAATGAAGTTTCATTTCGCTCATGCATAGCAATGCGACATTGTAATGCAAAAACCTGAAAGTAATCGGCCACTTTCAAAGAATTCTTTGTGTGAGTCCGGGGAATCAACTCTGTCAAGTAATCCGCGATATGCTTCGCTTTTTCAACATCATCTAATTTTAAGTGATATTCTCCAAGCTGCACCAATTCTTGAAATAGAAAGAAATAGTGATTTAAAGGTTTGTTCTCAAAACATTCTCGCTTGTACAAAACAAACTCACGAATGATTCGATAGGCCATCAAATCCCATTGTGGATCTCGCCCTATTGTGTAGGTGCTCTCACAAAAAACCTCTCTTAATTTAGACTCAACCAAATTCAAAGAATAGCGCAATGCCAGCATATAATCATCCATTGCGCGATCAATACTATTGAGGTTATAATATTTGTAATCCCCGCGCAGCAGATACAATTCCGCCCAGCGCTCTTGGGTAAAATTCGGATTTTGAAAAATGATAAAATCCAACTCCTCTAGGACATTAATGTCATTGATTAACTCAGCTTCTTTCCCTTCTAGAAAAATGTATCTAGCTCGTTGCAAACGAGCTTCACAATTATCAGGTTCCACTTTTAGAATTTCAGTCCAATGCTTCTTCTGAAAAATAGAAGGATCCCCTGGCTGAGCAGTTAAGCTCATGAACCATGGGAATAGCAGAAAAATCATCAATGTCAACTTCATGGCTTGCTACTACAGTAAAAAGAACTTTTGGTTCACCAAAAAGAAGATTGTTCCTTACAAATATGTCTCAGTAGCTTGATCTGTGCCTAAAATATAGAATCCAAATAAATTATCAAAACCATCTATATTATCAAAATAGCTCTACAAATCAATGCTATTCCTTTAATTCAATTGAAGGATATTTACCAGAATTTAGAGTAAATGCAACCTTAAAATTCAAGCCCATCGAAAAAGTTGAATTACCCATATTCGATTGATCGATAAAATACTTAATGGGTAAGCTTGCTCCCAATTTAAGTGCTGGAGCCACCCTATACTCAAATCCATATTCAACAGAAGGGGTTATAAATCGGGTCATAACATTCTCCATACTATCCCCAGCACTTTCTTCATCAAACCCTTCCCCCATAGCACTTTGCATAGAACTTGGGTCATTCATATCTATATCACTTACATCCAAAGTGTCTTGAATCGAGCCACTAATATTCGACATAGAGTAAACTCCAACCCCTAGACCAACGTAAGGTCTGAATTGTCTGCTTGAATTAAAAAACTTCAATACAGAAACACTACCACCAATCATTACATGAGCATTCATAGTCTGATCAATGAAAACAGAATCCTCATCGTTTTGAATTGCTGCCATCACATCACTCTGTAAGCTAGATTGAATTGAAGTCATATCTGGTTTTTTAAACGCCCCTCCTGCTATAACTTCAATAGCCCAAGTTTGTGAGATATTCTTTCTCAACACTAAACTTATTGGCGCAATAAAACCATTGTTTTTACCTAATTTCTCACCAGTTAAAAAATGAGGTGACCATGAAAAGCCTATATCAAAATTTTTCGAATAGTTCTCCATTCTCCTTCTATAATCTGCCTCATAATCATAATACCTAGAAATAGGCCTGTAACTCGACTTTAAAGACTCCTCTCGTAATACTTCACTTAACTTCTCTAGATTGCCTGCCTCATAATGCACAAGATTCCATCTTATCGAATTATTGAAAGGACTATGAAATATTACTTCACTGCTGTTAATTTGATTTACAAAGTAAAAGGATGAAATATTTATTCTTTTACCTATTGAAACGCTGGACACAATTGCGTCAATACATTGGATAACATTTGATTGGCCTAGATTTCTTATTTGAACATATAGAAATGAAAAAGACTCAAAACGACCAGAATTAAGCAGTATATTACTTCGAGAAAATGATTGAAGATCAGCATCTCCTACATTTATTACAATCACTCCTTTTGGAGCTACTGCCTTTTCTACAAAAATCATTTCACTATAACAGTCTGTGCCTGTAGTGTTATACCAGTATTCCTCCTGCGCTAATCCAAAGAATGAAATACAAGCTATAAAAATTGTAAGTGAACCCCGAATGAATAAATCACTTAAAGTACAATTAAACTTACCTCTGTTCATGTTAGTTTATTTAAATAATCTCTATTCAAACGAGATTCACTATTTTTTTACAACCACAATAAATTCAAGTGATTAGTGGTCGATTACTTCAACGACGTATATGCAGAGCTCCTCACACGGGCCATTTATAAATGCTCTATTATGAGCAGCTAAACGATTAGAGAACATCACAGAAAACGACTGAAAAACAATCACATAAAGATCTATTAATCAATTATTTTTTACTAATCTCAATTTTTACCTGAGTATTTTTAGCATCAGAAATGATATCTGTTACTGGCTTTCCATCTATCACAAGATTGATTGTATAAACTCCTGGTTGTTTATACTTGTGACTGCCCGTTTGCCCTTTACTCACATCACTTCCATCCCCCCAATCCAATCCGACATTTATAAAGCTAGGTACTTGGTCACCGCAACTAGAAACTACTACTTCTTCATTAATTAGTGCTTTGCTTTTATTTGATATTATGCAAACATTTTTTTCTTCGGTTAAGAAATGGATGCTCATTACAAAGGGCATCAAATACAAAAATGGATATGTTAGGTTCGCTATCATTCTTCAATAGTTTGGACGATTTTTTGAACAGTATGTGCCGAGAAGTAGCCTAAACAATTCTCGCCAATTAGATTTGAGGGAGGGTTAGAAGGCGTTGTTCCGCCTCCCGGTCCATTACCTGCTATTTGACTTAGCGTAAAGAAATAATCATAGATATCCGTAGAAATACATATCATCTCAAATTCAACGATATCTCCATTCTTAATCTCAACATCGAAACTTTGTGCTGGACGGTTATTAACCTCACCATTAGCAATGTTATCATTCATTACTATGTAAGAATTGTCTCTCTCTCCATTAATAGTTTGAATGTATCTATAAGCATTTCCAAAATTGATTGGATCACTATATACTGGAACTATCAAATACCTCACACCTGAAGTAAACCCTATTCCCTCAACTCTCTCAAATCTTAAACTGTCTATATAAACTTTCTCTGGCATTTTGGAAATTGCTGTATACGTTTTGCCATCATAGTTTACTTCAAGTGAATATGTATGACCTTGAAGTCCCTGCAAACTTGAAGTCAGATACTTTCCTTCTCCCACATGTACTAGCGTATCCACTTCTCCTTCTAAATCACGAACGATAACCAATGCATTATCAATAAAAGGGAAGTCTTGTGTATCACTAATATTAAGCGATTTTGTCAGCCTCACTTCATATGGGCCCAAGTCATCAGTGATATTACCTTCAATTATTAATTGTTGATCTGAAGAATTCAAATCGACA
>JAIXWP010000140.1 GCA_027491215.1 Flavobacteriales bacterium
CAATCAAAGTGTTTGGTAACTGGGTAACAGATGGTACAGGCGTTTTTAATGCTGGAAATAGCCATGTTATTCTAAAAGGTGCTGTGGCGCAATCGATTCTTGGTTCAGCAACAGTCACATTTAATAATCTCACCATCGATAATGATTTTGGAACAGTTACTTCTCTTGGACAAGTTCAGACTGCTGGACTTGTTACTTTGAAAGAAGGGACATTTCAAACTTTAGGAAATCTTCGTTTGCTTTCAAATCTCACAAAGTCTTCAAGCATTGGTCCTATTCAAGCTGGTGCTGATATTTCTGGAGATGTAGAGATCCAACGTTTCGTTCCAGCTGGTCCAGCAACTTACATTTATATTGGTGCACCTACTGTAACAAATCCAGGTCCTCATAGCATCGAAAATGCATGGGATGACGATATCACAACAACAGGTGTCACTGGATCCGATTTCCCACCTCCATACAACTTCGTAAATATTTATTGGTATGACGAAACAGTAAGCGGTAGCCGTAATAACGGATATACAGCCATGACCAATACTGCCAACTTGATCAATCCACAACGCGGATATACTATCTATCAAAGTGCATCTGCGCAAACAATAGATGTAAAAGGAACTATTCAGAAAGGCAATGTAAACGTGCCTTTGAGCTACACTGTTTCTCCAACTCCAAACTCTGGAGATGGTTGGAACTTGGTGACGAATATGTATCCATCAGAAATCGATTGGGTTGCACTTGAGGCAAATAGCAGTGACGTAAATAGCTATCACTATTACGATGCAAATCTTCCTGGATACCGCGTATATTCTGCGAATAGCCAAGTTGGTTCTGGGTCACGCTACATCGCACACAGCCAAGCATTTTTTGTAAAAGCATCTGCGGGCGGTCAGTCTTTGAACTACATCGAGACAGTTAAATCAAATACTAACGTCGCTTTTGAAAGAAGTGAGCAAGAGGCAAGTTTTGCTCGAATCGCTATTACAAGAAACAATGAAGGTGATGAAGCGGTATTAGCATTCCATGCTGATGCAACACATAATTTTGAATCCAATCTCGATGCCGAGAAATGGGAGAGCCCTGTAGCTACATCGCCAGAGTTGGCGCTTGTTTCAAGTGATCTCTATCTTCTTACAATTGATGTTCGCCCTCAGCCAACAGAGAGTTTCGAGATACCAGTTTATCTTGATCTTCCTGCTGCTGGTGATTATGTAATTTCATTTACTGAACTACAGAATATCCCACTTGGATCTTGTCTTTCAATCGAAGATACCTTTACCAATGAGATTACTCCAATTACAGAAGGTTTGACATTGACAGTTACAACAGGTGCTCCATACCAAGGAAACCGAATGATCATTCGGGTGACTCCTGTGGTGGTGGTTTCTTCGCAAAATGCTATTTGTTACAATGCTTCCAATGGTGTGATTGCAGTGGACGCTCCACAAGGAAATTGGGATTGGACCATCACAGACCAGTTTGGAAATGCTGTATTCACAGGAAATGGCAGCTCATCTTTTGATGCGGTGGCAGCCGGTGATTATACAGTAGTTCTTTCAAGCACAGATGCAGGTTGTGGTTCATTTGAAACACCTGTGAGCATCACCGAACCTTCTGAAACAACCTTCGAATGGACTTCAGCAATTGATGAGTGTAATGTTTCATCAAATGGGGAGTTTGTCTTGAACATGACCAATCCTGGAGAGTACACTTACACCCTTATTAATTTAATGGGCGTGGAAGTTACATCTGGTTCAGGAAGCGCTGGAACCTTGATCTTGGAAGGGCTTGCAGCTGATGATTACGTTCTTCAGATTTCAAATCTTTGTGTAAATCAAGAGATTCAATTCGCTACTTGGGATGAGGATGCAGTTGTGGCAAATCTTCTTGTAAATGAAACTGCGGTTAGTTTCCTTGAAGGAACATCTACTACAATCAATCTAACTGCTGAGGCATACAACGCTGAATCAGTAGAATGGACCGTAAATGGACAGCCTATTGCTTCAGGTCATGTAACATCTTTCGAAATTACAGAAGCAGGGGAGTATGTGGTAGTGCTTACCGCAACAAGAGGTGCTTGTGTAGCAACGCAGACCGTTACCATTACCGCTTCTACCTTTGTTGGTGTTGAAGAGCAACTCGCTTCAAAAGTTCAAGTAGTCAATACGCTTGAAGGTTTCAATGTTGTGTTTGGTCAAAAAGCACAAGCTGCGAAATTGGTTGTGACGTCAATGACTGGGCAAGTAATTTTCGTACAAGAAAATATCGGTAAATCGGGAGAAGTTGTTTCTGTAAACACTGCTGCATGGGCTACTGGAGCATATAATGTTTCAGTAATCATGGAGAATCAGGAATCAATTCACTCGACGATTATCAAATAAAAATATCATTCAGCATTAAAAAGCCCCTTCATTTGAAGGGGCTTTTTTTATACATATTCTTTTTGTCCGATTTGTTCTAACTTTTCTAGGATTGCATCTGCTTCCATCATCGTAACCAATGCCATTCTATCCTCTTTGAAGTTTGGCAAAGCCTTGAAGTAGTTGGTGTAGTGCCTTCTCATTTCGAGAATTCCTAATTTTTCTCCTTTCCATTTTACAGAAAATTCGAAGTGGCGTTTTGCTGCTGCTGCTCTTTCTGCTAGAGTAGGAGGGGCTAGTTTTTCTCCTGTTTTGAAATAGTGTTTTATTTCATTGAATATCCAAGGATACCCGATACTAGCGCGACCAATCATGATGCCGTCTACGCCATATTTATTTTTATACTCTAATGCTTTTTCTGGAGAGTCGATATCACCATTTCCAAAGATTGGAATTTTGATTCGCGGGTTTTCTTTCACCTTGGCAATAAGCGTCCAGTCAGCCGATCCTTTATACATCTGCACGCGCGTGCGACCATGAATTGTGAGCGCTTGAATACCGATGTCTTGAAGTCGTTCTGCGACATCCATTATATTCTTGCTATCCTCATCCCAGCCGAGTCTAGTTTTGACAGTCACAGGAAGGCTTGTTGCTTTGACCACAGCATCCGTCATGCGTACCATTTTATCGATATCCTTCAAGATGCCAGCACCGGCGCCTTTGCAGGCCACTTTCATAACTGGGCAGCCATAGTTGATATCTAGAAGGTCTGGTTGGACGCGTTCGATAATGCGCGCACTTTGCTCCATACTAGCGATGTCGCTTCCGAATATTTGAACTCCTATAGGGCGCTCGTATTCGAAAATATCCAACTTTTGAAGACTTTTTGATGCATCACGAATAAGTCCTTCACTACTGATGAATTCGGTGTACATGAGATCTGCACCATTTTCCTTACAAAGCATACGGAAAGGCGGATCACTCACGTCCTCCATAGGCGCTAAAAGCAAAGGAAAATCAGGAAGTTCTATGTTACCAATTTTAATCATACTCGCACTTTAATCGCTGCGCTAACATTCCTGTTTTGACAAAACTTGATGAACGGATAGCGAATGCAAAGGTAGTTAGCTTCTTTTGTACTATGATAAATCCATTTTTTCAATCCATGTCTGCGGGCACCCGTGCCCTGTTATTTGGAGTATTGATTTTGGTGTCTGCCGGCGTCGGAGGCCTTGCTGCTGTGGCTCTAGCGATGGCAAATGGTGTACCTGTGTCGGGTATTCAAGAGCTCGTTACAAATCCTCAACTCGAGCATATTGAGTTATTGAAATGGATGAACAACATCTCTCAGCTGAGTACTTTTTTATTGCCGGTAGGTTTTTATCTCATGATTTTTGGAGCTCCAAATGCATTTCGAGCAAATATGTCCCCCTCTTTCGGCTTTGTCATATTGGCCATTTTATGGATGATTTCATCGGGAGGGTTAATTGATCTCAGCTCGAGGTTGAATGCCTTGTTAATTCCTGAAGGAAGCGCATTTGAGGCTTGGTTAAAACCAACAGAAGATCGCGCAAAAGACCTCACACATCTTATCTTGAGCTATTCTGGAGTGGGGTCATTGATCAGTACTATTTTTTGCATCGCTATTATTCCTGCCATTTGTGAAGAGCTTGCTTTTCGAGGAGTATTGCAGCCATTACTTATTGGCTCGACCAAGAATATCCATTTGGG
>JAIXWP010000056.1 GCA_027491215.1 Flavobacteriales bacterium
CTACAAGCCACGGCAATGGCTGCTGATCCATATTTGGAAGATGTGTGCCGTTTCGATAGCGGCACAATTAGTCACTCTACCATTATGTCTACTCTTCTTTCATCAATTTCCCACCTACTTCCTTCTAGCCAATATTCTAGCAATTCCTATTTCAACTGTGATACTCTATGTGTGCTTGCTATTCTTTGTGTTTCACACATGGACTCCTCTCGCCTACTTGCTCATTAATCTATCTACATCGCTGACAGCTTTGATGAATAAACTCATGACTTTTTGCGATCGGCTGCCACATTCACTCTTCGAGAACATTCCATTTGATGCAATCCACTTTCTATGCTCATATGTATTTCTCTTCTCCATTACGCAATGGCTTGTCAGGAAAAAGAAAATATACGCGACCGTTTCCTTAGCTTGTATAGCTTGCTTTATGGGCTGGTCTGTCGTGCAGATTCGATTGCAGGAAATACCATACGAACTCAGCATTCGGAAAATTAAAAGTGATATGGTCATTATGCTTCGTGAAGGACGGAGGTTTCAGTTTTTCGCGATGGCTGCGGATAGCGTAGACCAGAACGCCGTCATCCAGCAGATGAAAGACATCACCACTCCGAGCTATTACCCCGATGTCGCTTGGCTTAATCTTCCGAAGAATAGCTTATTGCTACACGCAAAACGAAACGGCCGTCGCATAAACATCCAATTTTTACAAAAAAAATCAAAGCACCTCTATCACCCAGACCTGCTTGTATTGCCGAAGGCAGAGAGAAAAGCGAGATTTAAATTCGAGGCACAAGAGGATTCATTACACATACCCATTATCATAGATGGCTATTGGAGCGATAAAAAATTGATTTATCTCCAAAACCACTTAAAATGGTCGGCGGATGAACAACATCTTTTAACCAATCAAGACTATGTGATTTGGAATAATGATGAATAAATCCCGCTACATTTGTGACATGATACACTTGGTAGAATGCCCACGCGACGCCATGCAAGGCCTCAAAGAATTCATCCCTACGGCTGATAAGGTTCGATATATCAATCAACTCCTAAAGGTTGGTTTCGATACACTTGACTTCGGAAGTTTTGTGAGCGAAAAGGCAATTCCGCAACTGCGCGACACCAAAGAAGTATTGAGTCAACTCGACCTGAGTGCTACTAAGACGAAGCTCTTGGCTATTGTTGCAAATACAAGAGGTGCGGAAATCGCCTCTGAATATGAGGAGATTTCATATCTCGGATTTCCTTTTTCCATTAGTGAGACATTTCAGCAGCGCAATACAAACAGCAGTATTGAAGAGTCGCTAACACGTGTAGCGGAGATCCAAGACATTTGTGTAAGAGCGAATAAGAAATTAGTAGTGTATATCAGCATGGGTTTCGGAAATCCATACGGAGATCCATATTCTCCAGAGATTGCGATCCATTGGAGCAATAGATTGCATCGCGAAATGGGCATTGATATTCTCGCTTTGAGTGATACCATCGGAGCAGCGCAGCCAGCGTTGATAACAGAATTATTCTCTGCTTTGATACCGGCACTTCCAAATGTGACTTTCGGCGCCCACCTGCATACCACTCCTGATACATGGCATGAAAAAGTGGATGCGGCATATCATGCAGGATGCAGAAGATTTGATGGAGCTTTGAAAGGTCTGGGAGGTTGCCCTATGGCAAAAGATGATTTGACGGGCAACATGCCTATGGAGAATATGGTCGGTTATTTTTCTGAAAAACAACTGATTCCGCATATTCAGGAAGGAGCTTTATTCGACTCGCTCCGCCTTGCTACACAAGTGTTTCCGGAGCATTAGTGATTTTCAGTGTAACCAAAATTCGTTAGGTCGCGTAACAAGGACCAAACCACCTAACGAATGAAAAAGAAATTTACTCCTCCTTATAAGAAGTGCAAAGTGCGCATCAATGTAAAGAAGTTTGAAAACATCCAGGTGATCTCACATCTTTGGGGTATCAAAGACTTTCAGCACTGCTTGAACTAATTCATTGCATTTTCTTCACATTTTTGGCGCTTTGAATCGAATATCTTCGCCAAAAATAAAACCATGAATATTCTTATTACAGGCGCTTCATCAGGTATTGGTGAAGCCACAGCTCGACTGCTTCACAAAGGCGGTCATACTGTTTTTCTCTCTGCCCGTTCTTTCAATAAACTAGAAGCTATCAAAGCCGAACTCGGCGATCGTGTGCATATCATTCAATGCGACGTCAAAGACTACGAAGATGTAAAAGCCATGACACACGCAGCAGTGCAATCAATGGGAAGCATTGATGTGCTCATCAATAATGCGGGCCTTGGAATCTTCGATCCCCTGCCTATCGCTAAGATTGAAGATTGGCATGAAATGGTAGATGTTAACGTAAAAGGCCTGCTCAACTGCACACATGCTGCGCTGCCTCATTTGGTGGAAAAGAAAGGACACATTATCAATATCGGTTCGGTGGCGAGCCATCATGTGTTTGCCAATTCTGGAGTGTATTGCGCTACTAAACACGCTGTACTGGCGATTAGCGAAAGCCTCCGTATCGAATTCCCAGACAAGCTTCATATCACTACGATCAGCCCCGGAAGCGTGAACACAGCGTTCATTGATCAAACGAAGAATGATAATCTTTTGAAGGAATACAAACCCAATTTTGCTAATGGAATGTCGGCAGAACTCATCGCCGATGCTATTCGTTATGCTATCGAAACTCCAAGCAATTCTGTAATTTCAGAAATTATTGTACGTCCGAGCAAAGCGCTTTATTGATAAATTTTAGAGTAAAGCCTATATAAAAATTGCGCGTTGGCGCAGGATTGTAATAGCGTTGGGCAGCAGCATTCGTTTGTAAGAATGACGTATAGCTGGTGTCCAGCGCATTATTTACTCCAATAAAAAATCCCGGTTCTACACTCGATTTTCTCACTGTTTTTGGCATAGCAAAATCTAATCTTGCATTCAATAAATGATAAGCCTTCGACCAATCATTGTTTTGATTCTCTAGTGGCGTTCTATCCACATAGTAGTGCTGCAAATTCAGTTTCACATAATCTCGCCAAAAACCGAGCGTTACCCCTGAACTTACAGTGCTCACCGGCATTCCAGGAATGCGCTTGCCATTCAAGTTCACATCATTTAATGTATAATCCTCAAAAGTGTATTCAGTGTATTGGCCATTGAGGTAAATCTGATAGCTTGATAATGTCTGAGACTGATTGAATTCTGAATTATAATAAAGTGATGCTTCTAGTCCGCGTTGATTCACACGCCCAGCATTAGCATACAATGTGAACTCCTCTTCATTTCCAGTGGTTGGAAATATTAAGGTTTGGGTATAGGGCAAAATAGCATCCGTCAATTGAAACTCGTATGCAGAAACATCTAAACTCACTTTTCTAAAAAGTACTGTTCTGACACCTGCTTCATAGTTAACTCCATGCTCCGGTCTTAAGCCTGTGCTTTCTGCAAAGCCCGTCAGAGAGCCAAATTGCTGAATTTCTATTTGCTCGAAAATGGTTGGGTTAGAATTGCCATAGCTCACTGAGCCGTGTACAGCAAACTGTTTGAAAGGAGTGAAAGAAATCCCCACACGCGGCAGCAATTCTGCGTTCCATGTCGCAGTGCTATCCACTCTCAAATCGTTGAGGCCTGTGGCGGCGATAGTGTGGTTCATTTTATTGATGCTCGCTCCTACATTTAAAAGCCAATTCTTCTTCCACTTCAAATCGGCAGACACAAAACCCATCAAGCTGAGGTAATCGACATCGTATTTGTACTTGAAAACACCCGGTTTTCCGCCATCATTGGTCCACTCCGTGGCCTCGAATCGCTCTTGCTGGACTTCGCCACCGAAGTTGATATTGTAAGACAAATTCGAACCCAATTGATCAGCAAACTTCCAATCAGTGCGTCCTCCAGTACCGAAAGATTGTTCGTCTTTGTAGCCATTTCTGCTGTAAGCAGCAGCGGTACCATACGGATTGTATTTCTGCGAATATGTGCTGTATATGGATGACATATTCGAGAGCTTATTATTCACTTTCCACTCTTGTGAAATTCCCCCAAACAAACGTTCACGATAAAGCGATGCATTATTGGCGATAGAAAACAAATTGGCTTGCGTTGGATCTTGCTCTACCTGCGCAGCAGTAAGCCCTCCCGGCAAGGCCAATTGACCGTCGAAATAAGAGGCATAAGCAAAATACTTCAACCGATCGTTCATTCGGTATGCTCCGGTATAAGTCAGATTGTTTTTGCGATTAAACTCTTGTTTGCGATAACCTCCATTTTCTTGAAACACATACGATAGTCGATGTGTCCACTTTTGTTTATTTATTGCAATGGCAGACTGCAGGCGGCGAAGACCGAATGCTCCAACCATGTATGAGGTTTCAGTGTTAAGCGGAAAAGCACTCACATAAAGGCGAGGGTTGACGAGTAAAGCACCGCCGGTGCCGCTGCCATAAACGCTGCCTATTGGACCTTTGATGACCTCCATGGTATTCACGTCAAAGGCATCGATCATTTCTAGAGGAGCCGTGCCATCTGGAGATGAAAGCGGAATTCCCTTCATGTAGAGTTTCACATTGCGCACTGCAAATGGATTGCGTAAAAAACTACCACGGATGTTGATACGCTGACTACCGCCATAACCGCGACTTTCGAGTGTGACCCCTGCTACAGTATTCAGAGCAGCTTGAAGAGAAGTTTGATCATTTGCCTTCCATTGATTTCGATTCACGAGGGCAATGGCCCCGGGAGTAGAAATTAATCGAGCATCGTTTCTAAAACCCTCTACTTTCAGTTCACTCAAATTCCCATTCGAAACGGAATCAGGCATAAATAGAAGTATCACATCCTTTTGTGCAAAGGAAGTATTTGATAATAGGAGATAAAAAAAACAGCAAAGCGAAAAATGCTTTGCTGTTTTTTGAGATATATAAAAAGACATTATTCTACGATGAAAGTTTTGGTCACTGTACCTTTATCAGAAGTTGCTTTTACAAAATACTGACCTGCCGCAAGCTCAGAAACGTTAAGGGTTTCACGCGTGCTACGCACCGTGCGTTCTTCTACTTTTTGACCACCGAAAGAGTAAACAGTAAATGTTGTTCCGATGAATGAATCGCTGAACTCAAGGGTCGTTTGTTCATTAGCTGGGTTTGGATAAACGCTCAATGTTTGATCCACCTTTGATACTTCATTAACGCCCACATAAGCCAAGTTTCTGAATTCCTTGATGATGTTCGGACCAGAACCAGGATATTGTGAACCGTTGAAAGCAACATACACAGCACCATTGTTTGGATTAACACAAATGTCGCGTACTCTTCTATTGAAAGAAGCGAAGAACGTATCCTCTGATTCAATCGCCATTCCATCAGCACTCATATGAAGTACAGACATGCGCTCGTACTGCGCGCCCAATCCTCCAAGTACTGCCATTAAAATAGAGTTTTGCCATTCTGGGATTGCAGGGTGATTGTAATATTCGATACCATTTACAGCAACACATGGCGACCATTCTTTCAATGGCTCCATTACATCATTGTTTGCGCAATAAGTCTGTTCGTTAGCAGTGTTACACATACCTTGAACAGTTGGCCAACCATAGTTTCTATTTGCATAAATGATGTTCAACTCGTCGCTATTGGTCTGACCGTGCTCCGACTCATAGATAATCCCGTTAGGACCATTCGCAAGACCTTGGCCATTGCGGTGTCCGAAGCTATAAACGTAGCTATCTGGATTTGGATTATCCGAAGGAATCGATCCATCAAGATTGATACGAAGAATTTTGCCATTCAATGATGAAAGGTTTTGGCTGCTCGTTCCGCCATCTCCTGTGTCACCTGTTGACATCAAGATCTTTTGGTCAGCTGTGATCAAGAGTCTTGAACCATTGTGAATCCAGTATCCAGGAATGTTATCGATAAGGTATTCCTCATTGACAAGTGCACTTCCGTTCCAATCGAATGATGAAAGGCGCTCTTTTACTGTTTGATTTCCTTGCATGTAGTTATACACGATAAACACTTTTGGAGTGTTTGCGAAATCAGGGTGCAATGCCATTCCTAGCATTCCAGGCTCTCCTGTTCCATCTTCAGGAACAACAGTAGATTTATCAAGAATGGTCGTATAATTTCCTGTCGCAGGATTAATACGCAATACCAAACCTGGACGTGTAGTTGCCCAAATGTGGTCGTCTGGCCCCCATAGGATTTCCCAAGGAAGGACCAAGCCTGTTACAACATCGGATTCTGTAAGCGTTGTATTGCCTACATCCCAAGTTGGTTGACTATTCGCATTTTGCGAACAAGATAGAAGGCCTATTGAAAAGGCAAAAAGTAAAATACGTTTCATTAATCTGAATTTGGGGTTGAAGTAACTCATTTTTTCTTAAAACATCGCTATTTAAGTTATTCTATTTCAGCTTCAATAGTTATAACTCTTGGTTTTTCACCGGCTATATATACCATTACAAATTTAATTTCCCTTCCTTTTCCTCCAAAAGGATTGAAGCCAACGTCCATCACCGCATTCTCTCCGGGAGGAATCGACATGGTGCTCATTACGGGATCTGTGCAGCCGCAACTTGCCACTACACTATCAATGGTTACAATGTGATCGGTAATATTTTTCAGTACGAAATCATGATGGACTACGCCGAATTTTCCAATCTTTCCAAAATCAAAATACTCCTGATCAAGGCCAATAGAGGTGCTGTCCACTTTTACCTTTGGAATGATTACCGCTTTTTGGATTTCTATCTTTCTTTCAAGGCGCGCTCCGCGGCTGTAGATGGATGCTTTTGTATTTCCCAAATCATCACTTACTTCCTTGGCGCTTTGGTCTTCTCCGAATGGCAGTGGTTCGAATGTCAACTTCGCTCCGTTCAGTGCCGTTCCCTTCAGATACGGAACAAAAGCGCTGTCATTCGCAAACTTCATATCATTCACCAAAGATGCTATGCGTCGCTGAGTGAGACGCTTATTATAATCGCTTTTTGCGCGAGGGCTAGCGAATCCTCTCACTTGAATATTGACACTATTTCCCTTTTCAAGTTCTACCATTAGTAATTGACGAAACAGTTGTAAATCGCTGTAGCCTTTCTTCACTTTCAAGTCAAAGAAATCATTGAGCTCTGATAGTGCATCCTCCTGCCCTTCTGTCTTAAGGCCCGCGGTCACAGCGTCACCATATTCTTTTAAACGATCAATATAGCTTGAGTATGATTCGTAATAATTAAGAGTAGTCGTAGTATCCAGTGATCGTGGATTGGGCTCGTCATTGTGGAAGTACAATGTCACAGGAAGCACAGCATTCAGCTCCTCCAAAGTCGCAATCACTTCTTCTCTGCCCTGTTCTGATGATTTCACTTGTTCCGATTTTTTTCTCAAGAAAAAAATATCATTACAACACGTTGCACCTTGATATTCCATGGGGCGGTTGGAAGATAAAAAGGCTAGCGTATCATTGACTTCTTTATAATAAACATCATTGTACGAGCTATTTAAAGGCTTGCCCAAATTGGTTGGAAATCCCCATGAACCGGGCTTTCCTTTGATAGAAAAAATATCGGTGCCGCCAAATCCTTTGTGCCAATCCGACGAAAAAAACAATTGATCATTTCTATAAAATGGCGTTAGTTCATCATCGACCGTATTGATAATGTCTCCAGCATTTTCAGGATTGATGAAGGTTCCATTCGAGCTGCGCGCGTACCATATATCCATCTTTCCCTTGCCCCCCGGACGATTGGACGCGAAGAACAAATATTCCGTTCCGTCAATCACTCCAATAGAGGGCATTGAAGAAGTAAATCCCTCTTCATCTATTGTCCTTAGTAATTCAGCTTCTTCAAAGTTTCGTCCTGGTGATTTTGTCTTGAAAATTTGACAAAGTCCATTTTCACATTTAGTGAAATAAGCATATCCCGTGGTGTCGAAACAAACATTGGCAACACTCCCTGACTCCAGTTGATAAAGCGTCTGAACATCAGTAATCACGCTGTCTGTGTATGTACCGGACTGTATTTCCCAGAGATTATTATCATGATTGAAGTGAGAAAAAAGCAACGTTTTTTCTTTTTCATAATTAAAATTCTCACTTTGATTATTTGGGTCAGAATATTTGAGTCGACCGAATGAATGTTCCGTTTTCTTTTCCTTGTATGAAATCGCCCAAGTGCACGATTCGATTTCATTGAGCGCCTTTTGATAAAAGTAGCCTTTCTTATTCTTGGTATTTTTCTTTGTGTACTTCTTGAAAAGCACGAGCGCGCCATCAAGGTCACCCGTCATTTTTTTCAGCGTAGCCATCCAAAAAACACTTTCTGGAAATAACTTGCCTTCATCCCGATCATATGCCAACTGATAGAGACGAATCGCTTCGGGATATTCCTTCATCATGCGTGTGGCTTCGGCCAATTTCACGATGTGGTCGAAAACCGTACTGTCCTTATCATAGGCTTGACGAAAGAAAGCGTAAGCCTCTTCGAACTGTCCAGCAGCATAGCTTTCATCTCCCTTCTCCATCAATGCAGCAGGAGTTTGCGCCCATGATAGCAATGTGCAGAGGCACCCCACCAAAGTGACGATCCAAGCTTTATTTATGTATTGAACGCATTTCATCAAGCTATAAAGAAAGTAAAAAGCAACGGAAGGTACTACCTTCGTGCTGAAATTTTGCTTGATAAATATGAAAATTGGAATCATCGGTGCCGGAGCAATGGGCACTGGAATCGCACAAGTAGCAGCCACTTCGAAAGAGACTGTGATCATTTTTGACACACAAGCTGCTGCATTAGATAAATCTTCTCTACACCTTAAATCAACTTTTGAAAAGCTTGTAGAGAAAGGAAAATGGACAGCAGAGCAAGCAGCAGAAGTTCGCGCAAGAATTTCCATTGCCCAAGAATTAACGGCACTTGCTGATTGTGATTTGATCATTGAAGCAGTAGTCGAGAAAATGGAGATTAAAAAATCCATCTTTAAATCCTTGGATGAGATGTGTAAGCCTACCGCTATTCTCGCTTCCAACACTTCATCCTTAAGCATCACGGCCATTGCATCAGCATGCAGCAAGCCTGAGCGTGTAATGGGTATCCATTTCTTCAACCCTGCACCATTGATGCCGCTGGTAGAGATCATACCTGCACTTCAATCAGACGAAGCTTTAATACAACACGCTTATCATCTGATCAAATCATGGGGAAAGGTTCCGGTGATCGCCAAAGATACCCCTGGCTTTATTGTCAATCGTGTGGCGCGACCATTCTACGGCGAAGCACTTCGTATCTTTGAAGAAGGTATTGCCGACATGGCTACGATCGACCAAGCAATGCGCGAGGGTGGCTTTAAAATGGGGCCATTTGAATTGATGGACTTGATTGGTAATGACGTTAATTACGCAGTAACTGAAAGTGTATTTGAAGCATTTTATTATGACCCACGCTTCAAACCTTCTTTGACACAAAAGAAAAATGTAGAAGCTGGATGGTTGGGAAGAAAAACGGGTCGCGGATATTATAGTTATAAAGAAGGGGCTGTCATGCCTTCTCCTTCTGATGATGCCGAACTAAAACAAAATGTATTTCAGAGAATTTTAGTAATGCTGATCAATGAGGCATACGATGCGCTTTACCTTAAAGTAGCCACCGCCGAGGACCTCGATTTGGCCATGACCAAGGGAGTAAACTACCCTAAAGGTCTTATTCAATGGAGCGAAGAAATTGGTACAGAACACTGCAGAGCCTTACTTGATAGCCTTTATGAGTATTATCACGAAGACCGATACCGTTGCAGTCCTGCACTTAGAAATGAGGGATAGGCCATTAAAAAAAAATAGGTCGATTTTTTTTTAGTTTGAATGAACCTATTATATTTGGCATACTACTACCTTATTAAACCAAAAAAGACTGTCTATGAGTGAAGGCAATTTTTACAGAGATGATGTATTTTCATGCTCAGTAAGAGCGGGAAAACGCACTTACTTTTTCGATGTAAAATCAACGCGTGGAAACGATTTGTTTATGACCATTACTGAGAGCAAACGCTCTGGTGTAGATAACAATGGCAATTTCAGCTTCGAAAAGCATAAAATTTTCCTCTATAAAGAAGATTTCGAGAAATTCATGGGCGGACTTCAAGAATCGTTTGATCATATCAAACAACTTCAAGAATCTGGTAACTATCGCCCTGCTGAGTCTGACCGCAGACCTTATCAGCGCGAAGAAGAAGAAGGTGCGGAGGCCAGCCAAACACATGAGGCCCCATCTTCTGCTACGGACGTAAATTTTGATGATTTATAAATAACAATCAAAGACATTATTGATTAATAGCCATAGCCGGCCCATTCAATAATGCTAAATGCAATTACTAGGGGCTGTCTCCTCCGCGAGACGGTCCCTTTTTATTTCTAATTATGAGCAAAGGAACATTATACCTTATTCCCAATAGCCTTGGGGGAAACGTGCAGCAAGTAACAGGACCGCTTACAAAAGAAGTCGTTCAAACCATCGATCATTATGTGATTGAAGAAATCAGAAGTGCACGTCGATTTCTAAGAGCCATTGGGTATGAGAAAGACTTCGAAGAAGTATCGTTTCAATTGCTTAACGAACACACCAAGGACCAAGACTTTAAAGCATTCCTTCAACCTGCTTTGGCTGGTAAAAACATGGGAGTGATCAGCGAAGCCGGGGTGCCGTGTGTGGCAGACCCCGGTGCTAGTGTTGTTCGTGCGGCTCATGCCTTAGGGATACGTGTAGTACCACTTGTAGGCGCGAGCTCTATTCTATTGACACTCATAGCTTCAGGTCTAAATGGACAAAGTTTTGCTTTCAATGGCTATCTCCCAAAAGAGCGAGGTGAACGCGTTAGAAAACTCAAAACCCTTGAAGCACAAGCCTTGAAATTTGGCCAGACCCAACTCTTCATGGACGCTCCTTACCGCAATGATCAAGTGATGGAAGACATGGTTAAAAACCTAGGTCCTAAAACAATGATCTGTGTAGCATCTGACATCACGCTAGATGGCGAGCGCATCACCACTATGAGCGCCGCCGATTGGTCCAAGCACATCCCGAAACTCCACAAGCGTTTGGTGATGTTCGCGATTGGAAACTAAGGGTTAGGAGTTGGGGGTTAGGAGTTGGGGGTTAGGGGTTGGGAGTTCTTAAAAACTTCAGGGTTTGTCCGTCTTCTAGTCTTACGATGTAGTGTCCTGTTGCCCAATTGGAAACGTTGATGGTTTCGATGGCGTTTTGAGTCTTGTTAGAATGAATC
Organism: Flavobacteriales bacterium; assembly: GCA_027491215.1. GTDB lineage: Bacteria > Bacteroidota > Bacteroidia > Flavobacteriales_D > Sanyastnellaceae > JAIXWP01. The sequence continues at coordinate 11,294 of JAIXWP010000056.1, forward strand.
AACTGTCCTACTCCATTGTAGATTTGATATGCTCCATTCACATTGCTGATTTGAATGTTGTTTGTAGCTATCGATGGCCAAAGCGTTGCTTTGTTTTTCTCATCTAATTCTGAAGTTGATTCTACAACTTCTGAAGCGTTGAACTGATAAACTGTTCCGACTGGTGGTTCGAAAGTCAAAAGTTCATTTTGAGAAAATTCAAAATCTCCACTAGGATGACTTACCAAAGTTGGGTTAGTTGGATCACCTGCTAACGTCCACAATGATTCCCAAGAAAGATCAAACAAATTCGCATTACGAACGATAGCAACCAGCGGTCTTCCGAAGTCATGCACAAGAGTCCCTTCCTTAATAGTGTTTAGACCAAAACGGTACTCGACAATATTCGATCCTTCGTAGAGCCATAATTGAAAATTAGTGATATTATTAAAAGAATTATTGGCCTCTAATTCATAGTAAAACCCAACGTTTGACCATTGCATTTTGAATATTCTTGAACCAGGCTCACCCTCCGTCAAATATGTGATAGGACTCACTAATTCAGTGGTGGATGCATTGATGATATCAGAACCATAAGGCAACAATACTTGAACAGGATTTCCAAAACTAGACATCAGTTGTCCACCTACTCCAGCAAATTCAAGGCTGCTGAATGTTTCACCGAATAGAGTAAAATCAAATCCTAATGGAACATTCCCTTCTGGATCATCCCATGAAGAAGCGCCTGTAAAAGATGTTCCTCCTTCAAGTTCGACATATTGTTGAGTAAACGTGTTGAACGTCCCCGGAAATTCCTGCGCCGAAGCGAAGAATGAAAAACAAAGAGCTGTAAGTGTAAATGTAAGTTTCATGTGTTTTGATTTTGTTGCAAGATAAAGACGCATTGCAGTCGCCAAAAGTTACAGATTGAAAATGACAAGAGACAAATGACAAATGACAAATGATCTCGGCTTCGCCGAGACCAAGAACTCCAAACCTCAAACTCCAAACCCCAATCTCCAAACCCCAATCCCCAAACCCCCAACCCCCAACCCCACACCCCAACACTTAAAATTAATTTTTAATGTAAATATTTTTTAAAAACAGGTTTATATGATTAAAATTCGAACTTACAGACCAGAAATCTCCTAAAAAATTTGATCAAAATTCAGAAATCGTCTGA
>JAIXWP010000112.1 GCA_027491215.1 Flavobacteriales bacterium
TATATGACACGCAATATGCAAAAACGCTGCATGGGAAATAAAAAATTACAAATGACAAGGGACAAATGACAAGGGACAAATGACAAATGACAAATGACAAATGACAAATGACAAGAGACAAATGACAAGAGACAAATGACAAGGGACAAATGACAAATGATCTCGGCTTTGCCGAGAACATTTGTCTCTATCGACAGCGTCGATAGCCTATAGATAATATTGATATCATTTTATTTTTAATATAAAGCGCTACATTCGCTCCAATAAAATCAATAAAACAAACAACATGGAACAACACTCGAGTAATGGCGCTGGGAAATGCCCATTTAATCATGGAGCCATGACCAAGGCAGCTGGAAACGGAACTGGCAACAGAGATTGGTGGCCCGATCAATTGAAACTAAATATTCTTCGTCAAAACTCGAAGCTATCTAACCCAATGGAGGAGAGCTTCAACTACGCTGAAGAGTTTAAAAAATTAGACCTCGACGCAGTTAAAAAAGATATCTTCGAATTAATGACCAATTCGCAAGATTGGTGGCCTGCTGATTATGGACATTATGGTCCTTTCTTTATTAGAATGGCTTGGCATAGCGCCGGCACCTATCGTATTCACGATGGACGTGGCGGAGCAGGCTCAGGCACGCAGCGTTTCGCGCCTCTAAATAGCTGGCCGGACAATACCAACCTTGACAAGGCGAGATTGCTTTTATGGCCATTAAAACAGAAATATGGCAAGAAATTATCTTGGGCAGATATTATGATCCTTGCAGGTAACTGCGCACTAGAGTCAATGGGATTGAAACCTTTCGGCTTCGGTGGTGGTCGTGAAGACGTTTGGGAACCCGAGCAAGACATCTATTGGGGTTCTGAATCAAAATGGCTCGATGATAAAAGATACTCTGGAGATCGTCAACTAGAAAACCCTCTTGCTGCAGTACAAATGGGACTTATCTATGTGAATCCTGAAGGACCTAATGGAAACCCAGATCCACTAGCGGCTGCACGTGATATCAGAGAAACATTTGCGCGTATGGCTATGGATGACTACGAAACAGTAGCACTCATTGCAGGAGGTCACACTTTCGGAAAGACACACGGTGCAGCTGACCCAAGTAAGTACGTTGCGGCAGAGCCAGCAGGTGCGACAATAGAAGAACAAAGCATGGGCTGGAAAAACTCCTACGGTAATGGTCATGGCGAACATACTATTACTAGCGGACTAGAAGGTGCTTGGACAACCACTCCAACAAAATGGAGCAATAACTATTTTGAAAACCTATTTGGTTTTGAATGGGAATTGACAAAGAGTCCTGCAGGTGCTCACCAATGGAAACCAAAAGGTGGCGCAGGTGAAGGAACAGTGCCTGATGCACACGATCCAGCAAAGAAACATGCACCTTTCATGTTGACCACGGATCTATCACTTCGTGTTGATCCAGCATATGAAAAGATCTCTAGAAGATTCTATGAAAACCCAGAAGAGTTTGCTGATGCATTTGCACGTGCTTGGTTCAAACTAACTCACCGCGATATGGGGCCACGTGCTCGTTATCTAGGAACAGACGTTCCTGCTGAAGAATTGATTTGGCAAGATCCTGTGCCTGCTGTGAATCACCCATTGATTGATGCTGCAGACATTGCATCATTAAAAACAACAATCCTTTCTTCTGGATTAACAGTTTCTGAATTAGTTTCTACTGCTTGGGCTTCAGCATCTACCTTCCGTGGATCTGACAAACGCGGTGGTGCAAATGGTGCGCGCGTTAGACTCGCACCACAGCGTGATTGGGAAGTAAACAATCCTGCACAGTTAACCAAGGTACTTTCTGCTCTCGAAAAAATCCAAGGTGATTTCAATGCGAGCGCAAATGGAGGTAAAAAAGTTTCTATTGCAGACCTTATCGTTCTCGGCGGATGCGCTGCAATTGAAAAAGCAACGAAAGCTGCAGGTCACGACGTGCAGGTTCCATTCACTCCAGGAAGAACTGATGCAACAGCAGAGCAAACAGATGTAGATTCATTCCGCGTCTTGGAACCGATTGCTGACGGATTCAGAAACTTCAACAGCAAATACAATCCTACTAAAGCAGAAGAGATTCTTATTGACAAAGCTCAACTCCTCACACTGACTGCTCCTGAAATGACAGCATTAGTAGGTGGTATGCGTGTACTCAATACAAACTACAACAACTCGAAGCACGGTGTATTCACAAATACTCCAGAAGTGTTGACCAACGATTTCTTCGTAAACCTTCTTGATTTCAGTGTTACCTGGAAAGCTACCTCTGAATCACAAGATGCATTTGAGGGTCGTGATAGAAAATCGGGTGCAATCAAATGGACTGCGACACGTGCGGATTTGATTTTTGGATCTAACTCCGAACTACGCGCCATTGCAGAAGTATATGGCTGCAACGATGGCAAGGAAAAATTCGTGCATGATTTTATTGCAGCATGGAATAAAGTGATGAATCTAGATCGATTTGATCTTTGATTAA
>JAIXWP010000026.1 GCA_027491215.1 Flavobacteriales bacterium
AAAAATACTCAATTCAGCTTTCTGTATTCCAATGGCGTTTGTCCTGTCTTCTGTTTAAAGAGTTTGCTGAAATATTGTGGGTATTCAAAACCTAGGGAATAAGCGATTTCGCTTACCGAATGATCGGTATTATTGAGAATGTTTTTTGCAGATTCAATGAGATGATAATGGATGTGGTCTTGAGTAGTCATGCCAGTCTCTTTCTTTAAGAGATCACTCAAATAGCTTGGAGATAAATTGACACCATCGGCAAGATATTTCACGCTTGGAAGCCCTGTTTCTTTTATATCATTAGAGGTGAAATACGACTTGATTAATTGTTCAACTTTGGTAATCGTATCATTGCTACTGACTTTGCGTGTAAGGAATTGTCGCCCGTAATAGCGCATGCAATAGTTGAGCAGTAATTCTATGTTGGAGACAATAAGGTTTTGACTATGATGATCAATGTTTTCTTGTAGTTCTATTTCGATTTTTTGAATGCAATCAAATAGGATGTTCTTTTCCTTATCTGAGAGGTGAAGCGCCTCGGATGTTTCATAGTTGAAGAAAGTGTATTCATGAATTTTATTTCCAAGGGAAGTGCCTCGAAGTAAATCGGGGTGGAAGAATAGTCCCCATCCCATCATATCAGGTCTTTTTTCTATTTCATTATCCATCGTCAAGACTTGCTTTGGAGCTATGCAAATCAGACTTCCTTCTTGAAAATCGTATGACTGTCTACCGTATCTGAGCTTATTAATGCAATAGTTTTTGAACATGATAGAGTAGAAGTCGGCACTAATTCTAGTGCCATCTTCAATGTGCTCATCAACTTTGCTAAAATCGACGATAGCAACCAATGGATGATTCGTTTTTGTGTTGACGAAATTGGTGATATCAGAGATGTTATGTAGTTGAACGATGGGTTTCATATTATACTTGACTCATTACAATTTTATCAAAAATTTTGTCTCCAAGATAAATGCGAAGCCAAACCATTGGTTTAGCCCACATCCCAACTCTATAGCGTGTTTTAGGATTGGGGGAATTTATAATTTTTGAAACAGTGTCTGCTATAATGGATGCCTTTGAACCCTTTCCGCTATCGTACATTTTTTGCGTCGCAAGAACTAATTTTTCAGTGATACCGGCATATGCTCCTTTTGCAGAGTGTTTGCTTATGTTTTTGAGCATTACATCACCGAATTCCGTCGAAATAATTCCAGGTTCAAGAATGACTACTTGAATGTTGAATTGTTTTAGTTCTAATCGAAGGCAATCGCTGAAGCCTTCTAGAGCGTGTTTTGTGGCGTGGTACCAAGCTCCCATTGGAGTGTACATCTTACCACCCATAGATGACGTATTTATGATAGTACCTGAATTCGCTTTGCGCATGAATGGAACAACCTTTTGTGTGATAGCTGCAAGTCCGAATAGGTTGACTTCAAATTGTTGTCTTGCATCTTGAACAGGTACGTCTTCCACCGAGCCGTATAGGCCGTATCCAGCATTATTCCAGAGGATATCTATTTTTCCTTCCTGTTTGATGATGGTTTCTACGACATGTTGGATGTCATTCTCGTTGGTAATATCCATTTGAATCGGGTGACCACCGATTAATTTTAGGTCTTGCATTTGATCGATTCGTCGAGCAACAGTATAGACCGTGTGACCTTGAAGGATGAGTTTTTTAGCGGTTTCCTTACCCATTCCAGAGCTCGCACCAGTGATGAGAATTACTTTTTTATTCATTTCATTGTTATTTGTGGTGCAAATGTCGATCGATGCGAGACCTCGTGTTTTATACTTTTTAGGGTAGCTTGTATACTTATTCAAGACAAAGACGTGATTCAACTCGATTCAGAATTCGGTATTCGTAATTCGGTATTCGAAATTCTCCAATCCCCAAACTCCAAACTCCAAACTCCAAACTCCAAACTCCAAACCCCAATCCCCAAACCCCAAATTATTTCTCTTCGCAGATTTCTTTGAGTTTGTTAAGGGCATTTGGATATGATTCGTTCATATACTCTACAAACTCCGCGGTTGTATCTAGGTCAACAATTACAGAGGTGATTCCATCTTTTTCTTCGAAAGTATAATTTTCAAATCCGTTGGCCCATTTTTCTACATCCGGTCCTTCAGTTACTTCCACGCTTCCTTGCACGAGCCCGTAATGTTGAATGGAAACGAAGCGAGAAGGGATATTTTCAATGATGCGAGAAACCATGCCACCTTTTTCACCATTTTCATCTTGACCAACGAAAAGCATTTTACTATCCTTGGTCCAAGTTCCTTCGTATGAGGAGGTGGGGTTGAATAATGCAGTCCACGCTTCATAATTTGATTTGTCGGAAATACCGAGCATCCTATCATAAACTTTCGCTGCTGTGGCATTGATGCTGATTTTAAATTGAAGTTTTTCCATGAGGATAGTAGTGATGTGTAGAATTAATTTATTAAAGTACTAAGCGAAGCAATATATAGCATGGTAAAAGGATGATTCCGAAAATAAGAATAGATTTTTCAATCACTTCCGCTTCGCCTAAAAAATTATGACAACAATTTTCAATGATGGGAACATCCATAGTAAGGGTAATCACCAACGAGAAATATTCATTCTGTTTTGTCATTTAAAAACTCATCTGTAAAATGGCTTGTTTGTTTTGGCTTAGAGAATTTATCTTCATTAAAAACTTGCGAATTTCCTTTTGGAATGGATAATGATTTCCAGTTGTTATTTGATTGCATTTTTCCAATAAATACAATCTGTCCGATGTGATAGGGGTAGTGGGCTAATTGCCTGTTGATGGCTTCTAAAACGGTGTGCCCCTGATTTCTGATATATACTATTTTTTCAAGGTCTTCAGTCTTCAATTGATCAAGCGCATTGAAAAGACAAGCCCAGCCTTCGTTCCACATATCGAGTAACTGTTGTCTACTCGCTATGTCATTTTCAAATTCAGCATCTCTGTTTCGAAACTCTTTTTCTCCGTCTGTTGTCAAAAAGTTGGTCCATCTTGAAAGCATGTTTCCCCATAGATGTTTGACTACTATAGCAATACTGTTGCTATCTGAGTTGTGTTGCCAAAACAGCGATTCGTCGGAGAGCTGAGCAAAAGTTTTCTCTCCAAGCATTTTGTAGTACTCGAATTGTTTGCGGGTACTCTCAATATAATTTTCGTTCATGATATCTATTTTCTTTGGTGGTATTCATCCAATGTCTGACCGATTTTATAGCCATTGATGAGAAGCGGCAAACTATCTGAAACGGGCTCGAAGAATGGAATTTTACCGAGTGCAATTCCTTTGTCCAATTCTTCTTTGGTTGAATACTCTTTCGCGACATCGAGATATGTTCCATTCATTAAATGCTTGAACTCATGCTGGAAAATAACCGCAGCAAATCCTTCCAATCTGCCTGATTTTATATTCCCCATTGCATCTCTGCAAGTGTATTCTAACCACTCATAAGTGGCCACATTTCCTCTTTTTTTTTTTTTTTTTCTTAGGCACCCGTGCCAAAAGTTCTTTCTTGTTTCGGACACCTTGGTGATGACCGGATTGATGAATATTTGTTTTTCGACGGGACCAAGTACTTTATATCGAGGATTATCAGCTTTTGCTTCAATGATGAAGATCTGAAGCCTTTTACCAATTTGATTCGCCGCTATACCAACCCCCGATTTCCTCAGCATGACTTGATACATACTATCGATAAGTATGTTTAATTCTGGGGTTTTGAATTCTTTCTCTCCAATAATGCGAGGTGGCGTGTATAATGGACTAGAACTTCTGCCTTGAGAATTGGATGGGAGCTGTTGAACAATGGTTAACTCATCATGAGATACGTCTAATGACAATGAATAATCTTTAATTTTACAGCATTGTAGACTTACTAAAGCAAGTAAAGAGGAGAAGAGAGTAGCAGTTCGCATGGCGATTGATTTGTTCAATATTAGTTGAATTACGTGACATAGGGTGTCAGGAAAGTCAAAGATTTTTCAGCTACCTAGAACATTCATCTATAAAGTCTTGTTATGCTCCTTTAACCTCCCCTAGGTATTTGAATCACGCGCAAATTATGACGAAAGCGATTATTATTGGAGCTGGAATTGCTGGAATTGCCACTGCTTTGCGTTTGCGTGCACTTGGAATGGAGGTAGAGGTCTTCGAGGCCAATGATTATCCGGGAGGTAAACTTCATTCTTTCGAGCAAAAAGGATATCGATTCGACGCAGGGCCTTCGCTATTCACAATGCCTGAATTGGTGACTGAGCTCTATGAGTTGTTTGGAGAAAAACCTGATGATCATTTTGTTTACAGTCGTAAAGCCACTGTTTGCAATTATTTCTGGGAAGATGGAATTCGATTTACTGCACACGCCGATCGAAATGTTTTCGTCAAGGAGGCTTCAAATACATTTGGAGTGGAGCCAACGGTGCTATCTGCCTATCTGGATAAAAGTCAGAAGAAGTATGAGCTAACTGCTCCTTTATTTCTTGAGAAATCATTGCACAAAATCAATACCTATCTTACCAAAGACACCCTCAATGCCATCTTGAAAGTATCGGATATGGGGATATTCAAAAGTCTTAATGGTGTGAATGTCGCTGAGATTAGAGAACCGCATTTGGTGCAGTTGTTTAATCGATACGCAACTTATAATGGCTCTTCTCCATATAGAACACCGGGTATCATGAGTATGATTCCTCACCTTGAAATGCACTTAGGAACATATTTTCCAAAGAATGGAATGCATAGTATTACTACTAGCTTATATCAGTTGGCTGTGAAGCAAGGTGTGAAGTTTGTTTTCGGTTCCAAAGTAGAAGAAATCATTTTAGAGAAAAAAAGTGCGAAGGGCGTTCGAGTAAATAATATGGACTACTTCGCTGATTTGATAGTATCCAATATGGATATTTATTCAACATATAAAAAGCTTCTTCCTAAAGTTGCTCATCCATTGCGCACGTTAGAACAGGAGCGGTCGAGCTCAGCGATTATTTTTTATTGGGGTGTGAAGAAGGAGTTCTCAGAACTCGATTTGCATAATATCTTTTTCAGTAAAAATTATTCTGAAGAGTTCGAGCATATTTTCGATAAGAAAACTTTATTGGATGACCCTACTATTTATATCAATATCACAAGCAAGGAAAAGTTAGATGATGCTCCGGCAGATTGTGAGAATTGGTTTGTGATGATAAATGCTCCAGGCGACTACGGTCAAGATTGGTCAGAATTGGTCACGCAGGCGCGTCAGAATATTATTGATAAATTAAATCGTTTGCTTCAAGTTGATTTGAGTGAGCTTATTGAAACGGAAGAAGTCTTGACACCACCGCTCATTGAAAAACGCACCAGCAGCTATCGAGGAGCCTTGTATGGAGCGGCGAGCAATTCAAAATTTGCGGCGTTTTTACGACATCCTAATTTCTCGAGAAAATTGAAAAATTTGTATTTCGTTGGAGGCTCGGTTCACCCGGGAGGAGGAATTCCTTTGTGTCTCCTTTCTGCTAAAATTACTTCTGAAATAATTGATGCTGAAAAATGATGGGGCTATTAAATTTTAAAAATTCATTATCTATATTTTCTATTTGGCTGGTCACCATTTCTGGGATGATTGGTA
>JAIXWP010000110.1 GCA_027491215.1 Flavobacteriales bacterium
CCATGGTCGGAAAAGGATACAGTGTAAAGTGGGCCACCATCGAAATGAACATGGTAGCAGAGGGATATTACGCGGCACGAGGAATTCACGAAATCAATAAAAAATTCCAGGCAGATATTCCCATCGCCGACAGCGTCTACCGCATCCTATACGAGAAAATCTCTCCGATGATGGAAATGCGAAAACTAACGGAGAAATTGAGTTAATTTTCTATTGAAATTTTTCTAGTGCATTTTCAAGGTTCCCGATGAAAACGATATTCCCGTTCTTATCTAGTACTACCGTTGAAGGAAATAGAGCTGTTTTTATTAGTGGACTTTCCTTGACTCCAAATCCCTTAATGGGCTTGATGCAATTGCTATTTTCAAACTCCGAAAGCGAATAGAACAAACCGAGCGTATCATTTGGCATCTCTGAATTGGCAGGATAGATCATGACTCGCCCATTCAGTTCTTCTATTATTGCCGGGTATAGTTCCATCTCCATTTTACAACTACCACATGCTGAGTTCCAAAAATGGAATAGGTTGATTTCGTGTTTTAAATCTCGTACATAAAGTGTATCGAATGAAGGTAGCAGTCCTATTTCAAAGTCTTGTCGGTAGGTGGATTCAGCACTATTGATCATTGGGCTGTAGGCGATGGCGTGTACACCTCTATCAAACAAAACAGCATAGTGGAGGAAAAAGTAAATGCACAAGAAAACGATCTTCCAATGACTTCTTATTTTTTGAGCATTATTGAATAACCAACCAAAAAACAAACCCACCCAAGGCGCGAAGAATATCATCTTATAACCTGGATGAGCTCCGGTATAAAATGTACCAAGAATCAATGAAAAAATCACATAGCCTATCACACCTGCAGAAAGGTAATACCAGGTCGGAAAACCTTTCTTATGTAGCACTACACAAAATCCTACAAAACTCAGAGTATTGAATATTCCCCGCAGTATGAAGGAATCTACACTGTCAATTAAAAGCGCAAAAAAACTAGTCGCGATCAAGATCAAAAGCGCAATCGCCACCGCCAAGAAGAAAGTAAATAGTTTTTTCATTAAAACGAAACTAAGAAAGCAACACTCGATTCGCTTGCCTTTAAATTATAAAAAATCCTAACTTGACAAAGCAATAGCCAACAACCATCAGCCAATAACCAAAAGCCATCAACCACCAGCCAATAACCAACAACCACCAGCCCCAAGCCGTTTTCGAAAAATTCGAAATCCCCCTTCTAAAAGAAAAACGTTAAATACGTTTGCCCCAGGCACGTAGTGCCCGATTTTACTTCACACCATTTTTTCATTTATCTCAAAGCCATGTTCATGGCGGTTGGTGTGATGTGTAGGATGTGTGTGAAGGAAGTCGTTGACTTTTTAATCTGAAAAACTAAAATCTTAAATCATGAAAAAACTGCTATTTCTATGGCTGTTTGTGCTATGCATTTATTCTCCAAATGCATTAAGCCAAAGCAATCAATCTATTACTGATAAGTATTGGGCTTATCGCGATCGATTTCGAAAAAACTTCATCAAAATTGGCGACGGCCAAGGCGAGAGCATTCCTGCTTGTGCACGCCGCGTGCAATGGGCTCATGGCGCTGATCAAACCAATGCCGCACTCTATTGGAGCGACGCGACGATCTATCTCGGTCACTACCTACAAGTGCTCGCCACTGAGTACAAACTTCTCTCTGATCAAGGGCTCGATGCTACTGCTACTCTCAACGAATTATACTACGCGCTGCGCGCGGTGAATCGCCTCGATCAAGTGGCAGAGCCATATCTCTATAACAATAGTCAGGAAGCACAACAATTGAATGGCCTGATGCTCCGCGATGATGTACCTCCTCTTTTTTTCGAACACTTCACACAATCCTATAGCGCGGTATTCAATGTCGAAAGCCCTACGTTATACGTCCACAGCGACTATTCACCACTCAACAACTATTCGTCGGAAGGGCCGATTGGACAAAACCAAAATTATAATGATGAAAACGTGCAAAGCTTGGATCAGCTGCTCGACATTTTCACTGGACTTTATGTGGTGTATAAATTGGTTCCAAATGTTACCCTGCAACCGCCCACCGAGCAAGCGATTCAAGTGCATGACTATTTAACGAATATCATTATTCGCATTTATTATCGTCTTGAAAATGATGCGTACATCATAACAATGCCTGGCGGAACGGAAGCTGTGCCAAGAGGATTCTGGTGTGTGCCTCAAGCCCCTGCATTCAAAAAAGTGGCATATGAACTCATTGGTGGTAAAGATGGATATGAAGCGTGGCTGCACAATGCCCTAGGATACAGCTTTGGTGATGCAGAAGAAATCGCTGAAGACAATGTCATTTCGATCAATAATATTCCCTCGCTTCTCTCACACGAATTGATAACGGGTGTCTGGCAAACGCTGGAATCTGGGAACATTATACTAAGCAATGATGGCTTCTGCTCCAATGGTACGCTGATAGACGAATTCTGCATTTTCGAAGATGTACTCAACGAGGACAACATCCATATTACTATTCAAACTGCAGTCCTCGGAGAAATCTGGTCGGCTGATTATGTATTCTTAAATTCCACTCTACCAGAAAACGGTTTTTATTGGTACCCCATGCTGTATGAGGTGATGCACGGCGCTAGCACTAACTTGGATAATAATTTCGGACAACACATCACTAACTTGTTGCAAAACGCTCCATGCGAAGGGCCATGGGGTGACCCAAACTACACTGACATCACAGATCCAAGTGCCAACGCCCCCAATGGCTGGGCATCTCAAAGCCTTCTATTTCACCCCGACAACGCACTCTATGGTCCAGACGAACGTTCATTCCGTGGAGAGTACTCCGGACTTGACTATATGTTATACCATAATCTATTTCAAATCGTCTATGGCTCTGATGATATGAGTAATACAGATGTATGTCCTTGTTTAAATGTATCAGAAGGAATAATATTCAATGAAGAATTAGTATTCGAACCCGTCCATCATGATTACAAGATCAAACAAATCCCTATTCCATCTTACATAACAGAAAGCGTACTACTTGAAAATCAAGATGTGGTTGTTAAAAATGATTTAACCATTTGCTCTGCAAATAGCGACAATCCAACACTCGTAGAATTCAACGCCACAAGCAATCTATTCATACATCCTGGAAATACGATTACACTAAAAAATAATTCTGCCATCTATCTCCATCAATCTGCTATAAGAGTTGTCAACCCAACCGAACAATCATTCGGTTCTGCTAGAATAATCCTAGAGCCAGGAACCAGCCTCTTCATTGATGAGGCTTCGGCCCTAGAACTAGAATCTCATCTTGAAATCATTGTTAAAGAAAATGCACAATTGCAGTTTGTCAACTCAGCGGTTTCTATGCAAGTGCCAACTCAACTTTTGACAATCAATGTGCGAGAATCAGGACACTTGGCGCTATACGGAACCAATATCTCACAAGATCTTGGAGCCGCTGCAGAGATCACAACACAACCAAATGCTCTTGTGGAAATAGATAACTGTTCAGGATTGACCAACAACTGGCATTGGTCTAGCGAAGGAAGTCAAACCTCCATCCTGAACTCTGATATCATTTTCAATAATGTTGATTTCGAATTCAACGATAACGCATCCATCTATTTAGAAGTTTCTGATCTGTCGATCAATGGAGGCCAATTTAATTTTGATAACGGGGCTCAATTCTATTGTAACGAGAGCTTCTTACAATTAAAAAATAATGCGCACATGACCTTGTCACGCACATCCGAAAATGCCGCGCCGTCCGCATTTCACTTCAACATGAGTCAATTGGATTTGATTGGAAATAATACTAAGCTTCATCTCAACGGTGGTGAATTACATGTTGCAGACAACAGTATTTTCCAACCAAAACATGAAAATCAAATAAGCGGATTTGTTGAAATCTCTGGAGTAAATGATCACGAATTTTTCCTAGGAAATAATTCAACAATTATTCTGGATGGTGATGGCGCAGATGACTTAATGCTCAAGATTACTGCCGGTGCAGAACTTTGGTTAGATAGCCCCTCCAATATTTTCAAAATCAAAAATGCTTTGGTAAATCTTGGTGGTAATGGAAAAATATGGACCAACTCAGTCTTTGAAATCATTAACTCCAAAGTGAGCGACGCTTTCAATGCATCGTCTACCGCAGAAGTCAATACTTGGATTAATAACGCCAGGGTGATCAATAGCCAATTGTCGAATGTTAAACTAGTAAACAATTTCAACACCGTTTTAATTTCAAATTCTTCGTTCGATCAGCAAAACGGAGGGGTTTATCAAAGAGGTGGAACAATCACTGTAAACGCATCCAACTTTAATAACTGCGGAATATTTAGTCGACAATTGAACGGATTGGCCAGAGTAAAAAACTGTGTGTTTAATGGACTTCTAATGCCAGAGCAATCCGCTATTAATGATATCAGTCAGTCAGAATATTTTATTGAAGCATGTGCGTTCAATTATTATGAGCATGCCATTAAAAAAAGATTTGGATTGTTGAGTTTGCGCTGCAATTCATTTGATGGAAACAACACCGCCATTCAACACGAAAGAGGAGTGCTTTCCATGAGCTCTGGTTTGAATACAGGCTACAACAATTTCTCAGCAAATAAGACAAACATTCGTATCAATAATGCAGTAGATATTCATCTTGACAGAGGTTATAATAACCTCCAGGATTATGCCGATTATGCCATTGTTGGAACGCTTGCAAAATCATGTGGCAAGAGTTGCGTAGATCTTATCATTCCTGCGCATAGAAACTATTGGAGTGCACCTTTGATGTCGGGCATCAATGTGATCACAACAGCGGCTAATCCAATTTGCGGCAATGTCAATTGTCCTGTGGTATTTGAAGATGCAACCCCTACTCTTTCAAACTCGTGTCCACTTGTAAAGCCTTTCCCAAAACCACTCTTTCGAAATCTAATTTCTGAAGAAGGTCAACTCTTCACTAGCTCTCGTTCTGAAACAGAGGGTGATAGTTTGATCTTAGTAAATGTGCCTAGCATAGGATTGCTGCCGCTTGATAGTGCTTTGGGAATCGCCGCATCGAATACTATCCTGTATGATTCACTTGCAAATGATGAAGTAGCTATTGATATGATTCATGAATTATATATGAATAATGATTTCCTTTCAAGCACTGAATTCAATGAGATTTCAAGATGGGCCACCGACTTGATGAAGAGCAGTATGGAAACACTCTTCACCAATGGTACATGTAATGTGAATGGAAACCGGGTGAACTTCCAGCCTTCAGTGCAGAAGTATGTAGATGTCCTCAACCTCCTAACTACTGAGTCTTCAGCAGACTCATTAGTGTCAACACAATTCTATATTGAATTGAATAAAGGTCAGCTGTTCCGCACCATTCAAAAGCCAGAAATTGCACAACTCATTTTCCAAAATCTAGATGATTGTTCTTTGGATAGCTTGGAGCA
>JAIXWP010000131.1 GCA_027491215.1 Flavobacteriales bacterium
ATATCATAGATGGCATTGATCGCCACTCCTGCATTGTCTAACAATGTGACAGAGAACACCACTCCGCTGGTGCCGATCTCGTATAAATTACTCATGCCATTTACGTCGGCTGTTGTAGTGGAATTAATGCTCAACCAAATTCTATTGGTAATAGGATCTACATAAAAACATCCAGGGCTACAAGTACTGCAAGATTGATAACTCGTAGAGTTCCAAAGCAAGTTGCCATTCGTCGCATTCACTGCAGCGATCTTATATCCCGATGCATAATACAACATGTAAATAATGGTGCTATCATTATTGTAGATGATGTCATGAAATTTTGATGCTATAATACTCCGCGACCACAAGGTGTCTGACGTAGAAGGTTGATACATGCACACGCGAGCATAATTAAAACCCTCAGCGGCAAAACCTCCGTAATAAAACAAGTCTTCGTTTTCGGTGGTGAGCACTTTCTCTACACTGGCCATTCCCATTCCCGAAGCACCAATCACTTGAAAATTGGTGGCGGTGAGATTGGCCTTGCTAATCTTTTGAAGATTGCTATTGCTGGTATGATCACCGTTCAGTAAAAAATGGGTACTATTAAAATCGGTGAGCATCGATTGCTCTACACTTTGTGGATCATTGATAAAATTGGTTACAAAAGAAGTCCACGTAGTCCAGTCGGAAGTTTTGAAGAGGGTCCTATTTGTGCCGCTTTTGGTGGCTAATACATGATGAGTGCCATCGGTCATTAGATCATACAACACCATACCACCCGTGGCTGAACTGATCGACCTCACCAGAGAATTGATTTGATTTCCCGACCAATCAAATTCATACAAAACGATGTCTCCTTGGTTGAGATTGGGCGCATTCGCATTGTCTGTACTTTGAAGATTGGATATCACTGCCAACAATATATTTCCGTTGGGCAATCGTCTTATTTTTGAAGGAATCACATTGAAATTGATTCGCAAATATTTTTCCGCTATCATATTATTATCCGCATCATAAAAACGAAGTAATCCATAACGCCCTTCTGAAGAAGCCACCACGAATTTATTATCAGGACCTTCCAACATCACTGTCGATTTGGAATCGAGCTGAAAGGTTCCACCTAGTTTTCTTACTACTGTATGCGTAGTGTTTTGATTGTTGATGCGAAGGAGGGTAGGAGCGACGAATAAGGTGCCGGTTTTTAAGGTCTGGTTGTAGCGTGTCGAAACAAGCATATTATTCGCAACGCTGTAAATCCCCATCGTTGCAAAAGTGCCGATGGATGAAGGATTCCCGGCGGGTGCGAGAAACTGTGAATTGATCACATCTCCTGAAGTGGGATTCACGCGAAGTACAACACTCTTAGAAAAAAGAGAATTAAATTCTGCAAGGACGTAAAGCTGATTGGTGCTGCTCATAGCCAAGCTTACACTAGATCCTGTTCCATTCCAGGAGTCGGCGATGAAATGCGCTTTTTGCCAAGAGAATGATTTCGTAGCGACATCCAAACAGTCGTACCAATAGGTATCGTCATCCACCCCAGTACTGGCCCACGCGATGTAAAGTTTATTGTTGTTTAAATGCACATCCATTGCGATCGTGGTGATTCTTCCGGTATTGACTGAACCTGTTACTGTTCCAGTAGCTTTATCGATGAAATGAATACGTTCTTCATTATTACCAGACATACGTCCAAATACCACAATTTCATTACCAAGATCTACTATTCTATTGAGATTGCTGGTGCCATTAAATTGAACGCTCCATTGGATTGTGAGAGAATTCCCTGAAATGGTTTTGTGGTAAACGGTATTGCCAAAGACATGAAAGATGGAGCTGTTGCTAGCCAACAGGTCGAAGCCAACGGGGGTAATTAAAAGAGTACTCGTAATTGCACCGTTGCTCTTATTCATCACCACTACTTTTTCCTCGGTGATAGTGCTGTAATGAATTAAAATAGAATTGGTGTTGAAATTAAATATATCCTTGATCGAATTAACTCCTTCGGTTGCAAAATTGGAACGCCATATAATTGCTCCAGTGGTAGGATTTACTTTTAATACTTCTCTGTTGGTGCCGATGGAGGCGCGTGTAGTTTGACCCGCTCCATAGATCGAAGTGCCGTCGGTGCATATCGCATCGATAGAATTTAATCCTCCAGCATAAGTGGTACTCTCCGTCAATGCCAAATCCCAAATCGTCCCGCCGTTGGAAGATAATCTAGAAATAGTGGGTTGATTTAATCCTTTATGATTGACCGAACCATGTTGAAACAAAGCGTTCGGAAAGCCCGGTAACGAAGTAAATCGAAGGGTTTGGGTCAACGTAGGAGGAGCCTCTGAATCGAATACATATGACAGATTATTCTGTGCTTCGATTTTAATGCACGCAAAGAATACCAAGCAAACTGAGATAAAGCGAAGGATCATAGCATATAAGTTCGTCTAGCGAAGATAAATTAATTCGGGATTCGAAATTCGGAATTCGAGATTCGGGATTCGAGATTTGGGATTCGGGATTTGGGATTCGGAATTCGGGATTCGAGATTCGGGATTTGGGATTCGGGATTTGGGATTTGGGATTCGAGATTCGGGATTTGGGATTCGGGATTTGGGATTTGGGATTCGGGATTTGGGATTCGGGATTTGAGATTCTCGAATCTTGAATTTCGAATTTCGAATCGAGAAATTTGGTAGCGCGGTTCCTGAGTATTCGCGAAGCGAATGTATCGAAGGAACTAGCGGATCTCGGAGAGTATCTCCGCCCCGCGCATCAACGTCCCCTCATCCTTCGCAAAACAAACCCGCAATACTTTGTGGTCTGTTTTATTGGGATAAAACACCGAACATGGAATCGTGGTGAGTTTGTATTCTTTGGTCCAGCGGATGGCTTCGGCTACGTCGTCATTTTGATTCATGGCGCTGTAATCTAATAGCGCGAAATAAGTGCCGGCGCAAGGGAGTATTTTAATCGATGGATTATTTATTTTACTTAAAAATAAATCTCTTTTTTCTTGATAAAAATGAGGGAGCACTTCATAGTTGGACGGTGTTTCCAAATATTCTGCTAATGCAAACTGCATAGGTGTGTTGCACGAAAAAACATTGTACTGATGCACCTTGCGAAACTCGGCCATCAAATGCGGACGCGCTACTACATAGCCCATCTTCCAACCGGTCAGGTGAAATGTTTTTCCGAAGGAATATACTCCTATGCTGCGCTCGCGCAATTCATCGCTCTTCCACACACTGTGATGCTCGCGTCCGTCGAATAGTATATGCTCATACACTTCATCGCTCAATACGATGATGTCGGTGCCGCGGGTGATATTTTCTAATGCAATGATATCTTCTTTCGAAATGCTCGCTCCGGTAGGATTGTGCGGATGATTGATGAGAATCATTCGCGTCTTTTCACTTATAGTATTTTTTACAATATCCCACGGAATCTGATACTCCGGAAAGGTCAATTCTATCCACTTCACTACACCGCCCGCCAATTCTACTGCAGGAGCATAACAATCATATGCTGGTGCAAACAATATCACTTCATCGCCCGGATGCACCAAGGCGTTGATCGCTGTGAAGATGGCTTGGGTAGCACCGGCCGTCACAGTGATCTCTGTATTCGGATCGGCACTTTGATGATAGGTGTGTTTGATTTTTCCTGCAATGGCATTGCGCAACTCAGGAACTCCGGGCATCGGAGCGTATTGATTCAATCCTTTGTCGATGTACTTCTTCACCAGATCGCCCCACACGGGATCAACAGGAAATGATGGAAAGCCTTGTCCTAAATTCAATGCGCCGTGCTCTACAGCTAAGGCCGACATCGTGGTGAAAATGGTAGTACCCACGTGCGGCAACTTCGAAACTAATTTCATCTAAACTTTTTGTTGTATCGATCTATACACTGGTCAATAATTTCCATGGCATCTGCCGCTGGCAAGAACTCATCAACGATCACCTGCTTTTTGCTCAAGGTTTTATATTCTTGGAAAAAGTGTTTGAGCTCTGACTTAAAATTCTCGGGCAATTCTTCTATCGAATTGATATGTGATACGCTCATATCGCCTTCTGCTACGGCGATGATCTTTTCATCTTTCTCGCCCGAATCCAACATTTCCATGTAGCCAATCACTTTGGTCTTTACAAGACAAAGCGGCTGAATCGCTATTTGCGAAAGCACCAGGATATCCAATGGATCGCCGTCTTCGCCCAAGGTTTGCGGAATGAATCCGTAGTTGATCGGGTAGTGGAAGGCCGCGAATACCACACGGTCGAGCTTCAATAGCCCGCTCTTTTTATCGACTTCATATTTTGCTTTACTGCCTTGCGAAATCTCTATAATCCCCTTCACTTGGGCTTTTTGCTTGTCGAAGTCGTGTTCGACCTCGTGCCATGGATGCTTTATCATAGAGCAATAATAAGGAGATATTTCTGTGGATGGATGGTGGAAATCCTAGGATTTGAGACCACCTTGCTTTCACTATATTTGCGCGAATAAAATCAGCAGTAGATGAACTTGAATTCAGCACTAGCGCCGGCTACACTCGAACAGGCGCAGGATATGGGGCTTCGCGCCGATGAGTTTGATAAAATCAAAGAAATTCTTGGCCGCACTCCAAACTTCACAGAAATGTGTGTTTACTCTGTTATGTGGTCGGAGCATTGCTCTTACAAGAATTCTATCAAATGGTTGAAGACATTGCCTAAAGACGGTCCTCACATGCTTGTAAAAGCAGGTGAAGAAAACGCTGGTCTCGTGGACATTGGAGATGGATGGGGCTGTGCTTTCAAGATTGAATCTCACAATCACCCTTCTGCGCTCGAGCCTTACCAAGGTGCGGCAACAGGTGTGGGGGGTATCAACCGCGACATCTTCACGATGGGCGCGCGTCCGATCGCTCAGCTCAACTCACTTCGTTTCGGTAAACTAGATCACCCACGCACAAAGTGGTTGTTATCTGGTGTAGTGAAAGGAATCGGTGATTATGGAAATGCTTTCGGTATCCCTACTGTAGGTGGCGAAGTTTATTTCGATGAGAGCTATCAAGCAAATCCATTGGTAAATGCGATGTCTGTTGGTCTTGTAAAGACGGGCGAAATCATTTCATCAAAAGCACAAGGAGTTGGAAACGCTGTTTACATCGTTGGTTCAGCTACTGGTAAAGACGGAATTAAGGGTGCGTCGTTCGCATCAAAAGATATTACGGAAGAATCTGCAAAGGATCTTCCAAGTGTTCAGGTGGGTGATCCATTCCAAGAGAAACTCTTGTTGGAAGCAACACTTGAATTAGCAAAGACAGACATCATCGCTGGTATGCAGGATATGGGTGCGGCAGGTATTACTTGCAGCACATCTGAAATGAGCGCGGGTGGTAATGTGGGAATGGACATTCATCTCGATCGCGTTCCAACGCGTCAAGCGGGAATGGTACCATTCGAAATTCTTCTGTCAGAAAGCCAAGAGCGTATGCTCATCGTGGTGAAGAAAGGACGTGAGAAGGAAGTAGAAGCGATCTTCGAAAAGTGGGATCTTCACGCAGTAGAGATCGGAGTAGTGACAGAAGGACCAGCTGTTCGTTATTTCATGAACGGTGAATTGGTGAGCGACATTCCAGCAAAGAGCCTAGTGCTCGGCGGCGGCGCTCCCATTTACGAGCGTGAATACAAAGAGCCTGCTTACTATAAAGAAGCAAAGAAATTCAACATCAGCAGCATCAAAGAACCAACAGACTTGGTGGTGATCGCACGTCAACTCGTGGCACATCACAATATCTGTTCGAAGCGTTGGATCTATGAGCAGTACGACTCGATGGTAGGTACTGTGAATATGTCTACCAACAAGCCAAGCGATGCGGCGATTGTCAATATCAAGGATTCAAACAAAGCGCTTGCACTCACCGTTGATTGCAATGGTCGTTATGTAAATGCTGATCCAGAAATCGGAACGATGATCGCAGTAGCAGAAGCTGCGCGTAACATCGTTTGCAGCGGTGGTGAGCCTTCGGCGATCACCAACTGTTTGAATTTCGGTAACCCATACAACCCTGAAGTTTACTGGCAGTTTGTTGGAGCTATTAAAGGAATGAGTGCTGCATGTACGAAGTTCCAAACTCCTGTAACAGGCGGTAACGTGAGCTTCTACAACCAAACAGTAAACGAAGACGGCAGCGCTCGTCCAGTATTCCCAACACCGACCATCGGTATGATTGGGGTATTGAAAGACAAGTCACTTCAAACCACGCTTGATTTCAAATACAAGGGTGATTTGATTTATTTGTTGGGTGAGAATTTCGAAGACATCAACTCAAGCGAGTATTTATATTCTATTCACGGAGTGAAAAATTCTCCAGCACCGAAATTTGATTTGGAAGCAGAATTCAAACTTCAAGATTGCATGAAAGGCTTGATTCGCAACAATTACATCAGTGCAGCGCACGATGTAAGCGATGGAGGTCTCTTTGTAACGCTTGTAGAAATGGGTCTTCCAAACGGTCTTGGATTCGATATCGTAACAGATAGCGAAATCAGAAGAGATGCTTTCTTGTTCGGTGAATCTCAAAGCAGAATCGCAGTAACCGTCGTAGAAGATTACGAAGATGAGTTCTTGGATTTCGTTGCTGAAAATAATGTTCCAGTAATGTTGTTAGGTCACGTAACGAAAGGACGCATCAATGTAGATGAAGACAATTTTGGATTTATCGAAGACATGCGTCATCTTTACGACAATGCTATCGCTGACGAGTTAGCTAAATAACGCTTATTGCTTATGAGTTTTTTGGGATATATCAAGTCCAAAGAAGGGCGCAAGATCTTAATGCAAATCGTGGGGATTTATCTGGTGGTACTTATTGTATCGTGGGTATTTCTTTGGTGGTACACCGATCACGGCCAGCAGGTTTCTGTACCTGATTTGAAAGGCATGACCACTGCAGAAGCAGAACAAGTGCTAGCAGACATGGACTTGACATTCCTGGTGGTGGATAGTGTATTCGTAAAGGATGCAAAAGGCGGAACCATCTTGGAACAAAACCCCGTACCTGAATCGAAAGTGAAAGAAGGTCGCCAGGTTTTCGTAACCGTTTATCGCATCGAGCCACCGCAAGAGACCATCAATATCAAAGAAGGCGACTTCGCACAAGTGGCGATTATCAAGCTAAAGAACAAAGGCATCGAATTCGATACGAAGTATGTTCCCAACAATAGCATGGTGGGTGCAGTGATTAGTATCACTTATAAAGGGAAGAAGGTTCGCCCAGGAGACAAGATTCCAAGAGGAAACAAAGTGGTGCTCACAGTAGGGACAGCAGTAGATCAATTGGTAAGAATACCAAACTTGGTCGGTCTCACCTACAGCGAAGCCATGACCAGACTGGATACATTGAATTTAATGGGGCAGGCGTTTTTTATGTACGATGTGCAATCTTCGGCGGATTCTGCCGTTGGTCGCATCTGCGAACAAGACCCGCCATTTGATCCTGACGCTCCGGGTGTGCAAGCTGGAAAAATTGTAGACTTCAAGATTTTCAATACGCCTTGCACCACGGAACCAGTAGAAGGCCCTTAACCACTTACCGAGCATGAAGTATTGTTTATCCCTTATCCTTTTTGTACTCTTTACAATAACTAGCCTTGTAGGTCAAACACAGGTTTCAGAAACCTTCTTGTTTTTTGATCCCTACAAAAACATGCAGTATAAATTGGAGCGCGATCTCGGAGAACGCGCGGATAGAGGCGGTGAGGCTTCATTGACCATTCCATTCTTTGACGATTTTTCACGCTACTCATTGCCTACCAATGATCCCACGATTCCAGTTTCTTGGCAGCGTTGGTCTGATCAGAAGGCGAGAATCAATAATACGTTTGCAGTTAGTCCACTGAGCATCGGTGTAGCAACACTCGATGGAATGGACGAAACAGGTTATCCTTATAATTTCGTAGATGAATTTGACGAAGGATTTGCAGACACGCTTACTTCGCTTCCCATTGATTTGAGTGGTTATTCGGACGTAGATAATCTATATCTCGTTTTCCATTATCAAGGCCAAGGAGAGGGCAACGCTCCAGAAGAAGAAGATTCATTGTATCTCGATTTTTACTCTCCCTTCGGCGCTGGACAATGGTTTCAGCAATGGTCTAAGGCAGGAGAAAACACAGATGGATTTACACGCGTGTTCATTCCTATTACAGCTCCAGAATTTTTCTTAGATGAATTTAGATTTCGTTTTAGAAATCACTCTACCCTCAGCGGCAACTGGGATCACTGGCATATCGACTATGTGATTCTCGATCAGAATATCGATCCAGAGAATTTTGTTTATGACGATGTGGCGCAGCAATATCCTATCAATACATTATTGAATGTGTACACCTCCATGCCTTGGAACCACTATCAGTCCGACCCGCAGGCATTCATGGCAGACAATTTTACTTTTTATCAGAATAATTTAGGTCCTACAGAAAACATCGCATCAGGCTGGAAGCTTCGCTATGAGGACCAAGCAGTGCAGAATTTTCCGGGACAAGATCTGAACGTCAACGATAATGGTCTTCAAGAAATCGTGCGCACTGGCAACCTCAACAATTTGATATTTGAGCCAACCGTCAACGATAGTTGTGCTACGTTTAATTTCTGTGTGTATCACAATCCAACAGATGCGTATCCGCAGAATGACACCACTTGCTTTGAGCAAAAGTTTTTGAATTATTACGCTTATGATGATGGCAGCGCTGAGCGTGCGTTTACCGTAGAAGGTGCAGGAGCACAGATCGCTTATCGCTTCCAATCAGCCATTCAAGATACCTTGCTTGGAATTTATGTGCACTGGACACCAGCGGGATACAATCCATCAGCCAACTCATTTGTACTTCGTATATGGAATGACGAGGGTGGACTTCCAGGCTCAGAGATCATTGAGAATTTTACTTCTCACAATCCGCAATACTATCAAGATGGATATGATCTGTTTACGTTTTATCCCTTCGATGATACCGTAGTTGTAAGCGGAACATTCTATGTGGGATGGGTGCAGAGTTCTTTTGTGAGATACAATGTAGGTAACGACAAGAACATCGATAACAATACTGGAAAGCTATTCTACAAGCTATTCAATGGCAATTGGCAGCAATCACAAATTACAGGATCGTTGATGATTCGCCCCGTATTTAGAGCCGCGAAAACGGGTCCTGTGGGTGTAGAAGAAATAGCAATGCTCGATTTAAATATTTATCCGAATCCCGCTACAGATAACGTGCGCATCGATGGACTATCCACCGAACGTCCACTCGATATTTCCATATTTGACTTGGCAGGACGAGAGGTATATCGCGATCGATCAAACGGTCAATCAACGGTAGAACTTTCGGTGAATGATTTTTCTCGTGGTACATATTTGCTGGTGGTGAAAGATGGAGACAATGTTGTTTCCAGAGAAAAATTGATGATTCATTAATCTAAAATGAAAGACGAAGACCTCCCCGAATTAGAGAACGATGATGAGTTGTTTGAGCATCATCGCATCGTAGCAGATGGAGGTCAAGGCCTTGTTCGATTAGACAAATTTCTAGTAGATCGTTTAGAAAAAACTTCACGCACGCGCATCCAAGATGCATGCGATGATGGTTTCGTAAAGGTCAATAACATTCCTGTAAAAAGCAGTTATAAGGTCAAGCCGCGTGATGTGATCACCATCGAATTGCCTTATCCTGTGCGGGAAATAGAGTTGATCCCACAGGATATTCCGATAGAGATATTGTATGAGGATGATGAAATACTCATCCTGAATAAACAAGCCGGCATCGTTGTACATCCCGGCCACGGCAATTATACAGGCACCCTTGTCAATGCCTTGATGTATCACTTCGATCAATTGCCTAAGAATAGTTCAAACGGTGTTCCTCGCCCCGGCCTTGTGCATCGTTTGGATAAATTGACTACAGGCATCATGGTCATCGCAAAGACCGATCATTCATTGACCCATTTGTCCAAACAATTTTTCGATCGCACTATTGAGCGTCGTTATGTAGCCCTTGTCTGGGGCGATATTGAGGCCGATGGAACTATTATAGGTCACACAGGTCGTAGTTTACAAGATCGAAAAGTTTTTACCGTATTTCCTAATGGAGAATATGGTAAGCATGCCGTGACCCACTATAAAGTATTGGAGCGCTTCGGTTATGTGACCTTGGTAGAATGTAAATTAGAGACAGGTCGTACGCATCAGATTCGTGTTCATATGAAATACAAAGGGCATACACTCTTTGGCGATCCTGAATACGGAGGAGATAAAGTGCTCAAGGGAACCACGTTTGCGAAGTACAAACAGTTTGTGCAGAATTGTTTTGAGATCCTTCCAAGACAGGCCCTGCACGCGCGATCGCTGGAGTTTGAACATCCGACCACAGGAGAGTGGATGAAGTTTGAAAAAGCCCTTCCAGATGATATGTCGGAGGTCTTAGAAAAATGGAGAAAGTACACCGCAACCCCCGAATGATCATTCGGTCATCGGCCAATGATTTAATTTTTTCAATAAATCAATTCCTTCTTTTTTGAGCGTTCGGTGCCCGAGAGGAAGTATTTCAATTTTTACAGGATAATTTCTAATAGCCTTGCCAAATGCTGGAAGGATGATGGGATCATGCTTTCCGAAGGCGATGGTATTTTTTCTACTTATTGTATTTTTTACAAAAACCCGATTAAAATCCGGCCATAATTTAGAGAGTGCTCCCCAAACAATTTTGACTTTATCGAGTCGATCTTTGTTTTCTATTTGGTAGAGTAGAAATTTGATTTTCGTTGCCGGCACCAGATGGGTCTTGCCGATGAGTTTGATGAGTTTGACAACAAGAGGAACTTGTGTTAAAAGCCAACGAAACATGACTCGGCCCACCGACCATTCATTTGCGAAGCGAAAGAAAACCGATTTATGAAGTCCATCGGGAGAGAACAGAAGCATCGAAATTATTCTTTCGGGAAATAATTCGGCGGTCACCATCGAGATGCGTCCGCCTAGACTATAACCCGCCAAATGGAATCGATCAATTTTTTCCTGAATTAAAATAGCCTCTATTAATTCCTTCCATTCTTCTTTTTGAAGCGGCTGATTTTTTAATCTGTCTTCAGGAAAATAGGACTCGCCGTGACCTATGACATCCACTGCAATGAGTCGTTGATGTGGTGGAATTTCCGATTCAATAAATGCCCAATCCTCTTTTGGATGCCCGAACCCGTGAAAGGCTAGGATGCATTCATCGCCCGAACCGTAGGTTCGATAAGCCAGTTGAATGCGGTGGTCGAAAGATTTGACGTATTGAATCATCGCAGCGAAATTAGGAGGGAAACGTCTTATTCTATTCACCTTTAGATGTTAATAACGCAACATAAGGTGCTTACCCTTGACCAATGGAGGTTGTAGCTTTATACATTCTAAAATCGCCAAGTGTTACTTATGATCGGGGAGATTTCTACTCACTTAAAAAATCGCGCGTCTATTGCTTCCAACGGAAGCGATGTGCAGTTTTTTTATTTGAAAAAAGAAGCTGATCAATTAGCCCTGAATGATTTGCTTTCATTGCACCCAGAATGTATCGTGGTGAACACCATTCAGCAGCAATTGAAAGATTTAATCAAGTTAGAATACCCGGCCCTCCAGCTTTCAGAAGCACAGTATTCAGAAAAAATTGCGGAAAAGCTCAACGGTCAAAGTGAGGATTCGTTTGGTGTTTGGGTTTATTATCCTTGGCGTAACACCTTGGTTCATTTGTTAGATGAAGATGATTTTGTAAAAGTGCGCACCATTCGCAACGCTTATAAGATCACACCTGAAGAGCAAGAAATACTACGAGGGAAAAAAATTGGCATTGTTGGATTGAGTGTTGGTCAATCCGTTGCGATGACCATTGCGCTAGAGCGTGTTGCTGGAGAGATCAGACTGGCCGACTTCGATACGTTGGAGCTCAGCAACATGAATCGCCTTCGCACAGGTGCTCAGCATATTGGCTTGATGAAGGCAGAAATAGTGAAGCGCGAGATCGCGGAGATTGACCCATTCATCAAAGTGAAATTGTATCTCGATGGTGTGACCAGAGATAACATTATGGACTTCCTCACATCGGATGGAGGTTTGGATTTAGTAGTCGAAGAATGTGATAGTCCCGATATCAAATTATTGATCAGAAAAAAATGTCAGCCGCTTGGAATACCAGTAGTCATGGAGCTAAGCGACAGAGGCATTCTTGATATAGAGCGTTATGATGTAGATAGAAATTATCCTATTCTGCACGATAGAATCAGTAAAGATCTGCTCGAGGCTGATGAATTGAATGAGCAGCAGAAACGTGAATTGTTATTTCAATTCATGGACATTACAAAGATTTCAGAAAGAGGAAAACTGAGTCTGGCAGAAGTGGGCAAGACCATTACTACATGGCCGCAATTGGGCTCTGATGTAGCGCTTGGTGGTGCAGTGGTGACCATGACCTCTAGAATGATATTATTAAAAGAACCGATTAAATCCGACCGCATTTATGTCGATGTCCCGTCAATTATTAATCAATAAATATTTGGAGGAAACTCGTAAGGTAGCGCGTCCGGAGAAGATTCGGATCAGAGCATTCCGCGCACCTGATGATATTTCATCCAGTGTCAAGTTTCACCAAGGACACTCGGAAGTACTTTCGAGTTATGGATTGAAGCTGACCAGCGCAAACCCATCTTGGATCGAAGATCAAGATTGTTATGTTGTACTTGTAGAGTCATTAGACGGAACGCAATCATACGGTGGAGCGCGTATTCAAATTTCGACTCCAGAAATTCAATTGCCATTGGAGTCGGCCATCGGTTACTTAGAGCCTCGCATCTATGATGTAGTGAAGGGCTTGAGAGCGGAAGGAACAGCTGAAATCTGTGGCCTCTGGAACAGCGCAGTGGTAGCAGGTATGGGAATAGGTAGCACATTCAGTATTCGCTGTGCTTTTGCAGTGGCGGGTTCACTCAATATCAAGAGCATGTTTGCGCTGTGCAGCCCCTACACTTATCGCATGGCTGCGAGTTTTGGGTTTTTGAAAATGAGGGAATTAGGTACCGATGGAGTGTTGCCCTACCCAAGCGAAAAGCAAGTGGCTATCGTGACCTTCCAAGATGATGTAAAGCTGATGAATAACGCTTCAGAGGCTGAGAGAACCTTTATCTTTAATCTGCGTACAAATCCATCACAAATCACCGCAGAGGATGTCGGAAAAACCAACCCTATTGAAGTACACTATAGTCTCGAGCTCTAAATTTATCCTAGTCTTAGGATGGTTAGTGCTATCCTGTTTATCGAGTATTCCCCTTTTTTCTCAAGTCAATTCATTCAAAGGAACCAACTTTGTTTTGGATGAGTTTGCATTGTATAAAGGCACTTCCACTGATATTCCAACCATTATCGCATCAAAGGAATATGAAACCTTAGTAAAGAAAGTTCCTAATCTTGGTGCAAAGGATGGCAGCGTTTATTTGAAGTTTACCGTAAAGAATGAATCAAAGGATTACTTCATTGCTGGATTTGTGGATAATCCTATGTTAGATGAAATCGATATCTATGTGATCGATAAGGAGCCACGACTCATCGTTTCCAGCGGGGAAAAAATTTCACATACGGAGAGAGGATCAGATCATCCCGGTGTCAATTTTCAATTGTTTATTCAGCCGAATCAATCGTCAACATTTTTAGCTCGTATCAAAACCGGGGAACAGATGGTGTTTCCGGTAAAACTTGGAACAGAGCGTTATATCAATGCCGAGCAATCTCGTAAGGAATTGTTTTACGGTCTTTACCTCGGTTGTGTGCTCGTCATGTTGATCTATAACTTATTTGTGTACCTAACAGTACGCGATAAAGTTTACTTGTATTACGTGGCCTATATCCTCACTGTAGGTCTTACGCAATTGGTGTTGAATGGCTATGCTGCAAAGTATTTATGGCCAGACAGCGCCAACCTGGCCGCGCTGAGTAGTGTAGTGGTGCCGGCGCTAAGCGGGATCACCACGGTTATATTTTCTCGCCATTTTATTCAAACAAAAAAGTTTACACCATATGTAGATAAAGCATTGCTCTTCTACATGGGATTGTATGGTGTGGCGTTGGTGAGTGCATTCATTGGAAAGATTAACCTCAGTTATGTATTGCTCGATTTCAACGCAGCATCTGCTTTGATTTTAGTTTATTCAGCTGGTAAAGCGGCTTACAAAGGATATCGTCCGGCGAAATTCTTCTTGGTAGCCTGGGTCATTTTCCTTGCAGGGGTCACACTTTTTGCATTGAGAAATTTTGGAGTAATTCCATTTAATAATTTAAGCAATTACGGATTACCGATTGGTAGTGCATTGGAAACAGTGTTGCTGTCATTCGCTCTTGCTGATCGCATCAACCAATTCAAAAAAGAGAAGGACGAGTCGCAGCAGAAAATGATTACCGTGATGTCGGAGAATCAACGACTCATTGAAGAACAAAATATTCAATTGGAATTAAAAGTACACGAGCGTACGATAGATCTTGAGGTGGCAAACGAAGAGTTGAACTCCACACTTCAAAATTTGAAGTTGACACAAAATCAACTGGTGGAAGCGGAAAAGCTTGCGTCCTTGGGTCAGATGACCGCGGGTATTGCACATGAAATCAATAATCCGATCAACTTCGTATCATCAAACGTACTGCCGCTGAAACGCGACGTTGAAGATATTTTGGAAGTACTGAATGAATATTCGGCTATTGAAGATGAATCACAATTCAAGGAAAAACTTCCTGAGTTGAAAGCGAAGATGAAGCGTTTGGACATTCCTTATTTGAAGACAGAAGTGAATCAATTGCTTTCTGGTATCGAAGAGGGAGCGCGCCGCACCGCAGAGATCGTAAGAGGTTTGAGAGTATTCTCGCGCATGGATAGAGATACATTGGTATCTAGCAATGTGAACGATTGTATCAATAGCACATTGGTAGTCTTGAAGAGCATGACCAAAGGCAACGTTACGATTGTAAAAGAATTGAATGCAGAGATGCCCGAGATTATGTGCTTCCCTGGTAAGTTAAATCAGGTGTTCATGAATATTATTTCTAACGCAGTTGCGGCAACAGATATGCCAGGCAGAAGCGTTACAGATCGCGTGATTGAAGTAAAGAGCTCTGTGCAGGAAAAGTCTGTGAGAGTAGAGATTTCAGATAATGGCTGTGGCATTCCAAGCGAGATAAAAGATAAAATTTTCGATCCATTCTTTACTACCAAAGGAGTAGGCGAAGGAACAGGTTTGGGACTTTCTATTGTTATGGGAATTGTGGAGGAGCATAGCGGTCAAATAGAAGTGGTAAGTGAAGTAGGAAATGGAACAAAGTTTATCATACATTTACCAAGATTCATCGTTTAATCCTATCTTACCGACCATGTCGGATATTAAAAGAATACTATACTTAGATGACGAGGAAAACAACCTCGTAGCCTTCAAGGCTCTTTTTAGAAGAGACTATGAAGTGCATACGACTTCTTCGCCTCAGGAGGCTGTTCAGATTCTCAATGAGCAGGAAATCCAAGTGATTCTGTCAGACCAAAAAATGCCCGAGATAAGTGGCGTTGAATTTTTTGAATTGACACGAACCGATTTTCCAGATGCGGTCCGAGTGCTTGTAACGGGATATGCAGATATCGAAGCAGTGATCGATGCAATTAATAAGGGCGGGGTATATCGATACGTTACCAAGCCTTGGGACGAGAATGATTTGAAGATCTGTATCGAAAATGCATTCGAGAAGTTTTTTACCAAAAGAGAAATTGAAAACAAGAATATCGAATTAGTTCAAGCTAATTCTGATCTTGAAAAATTCATATACAGTGCCTCTCACGACTTGAGAGCGCCGTTAGTTTCCATCAAAGGAGTCATTCAATTAGCAAAGCTCGAAGGATTAGATCCAGCGGCGATGGGCTATTTGGACATGATTGAGAAGAGCACTTCTAAGCTCGATGCATTTGTACAAAATATCATTCACTACTATCAAAATATCCGCAGTGAAGAAAGTGTGCAGCGTGTTGATGTGAATGAATTGATTGATTTAATCATCGATCAATATGCCGCATATGAGGATGCTGATAAAATCAAAATCACAAAAGATATTAATTCCAGCAGTGATTTTCACGGGGATGCGTACCGTTTGAGAATTGTTTTAGGTAATTTACTTGCGAATTCAATCAAGTTTAATGATCCGAATAAATCAAGCAAGACTATTGATATTCATGTAGTTCAGAACGTAGATAAATTGTTGTTGCGCTTTACCGATAACGGAATAGGTATGAATGCAGATGCTCTAAAGAGTGTGGAAGAAATTTTTTCTCAAAAAACAACCAAGAGTCCGGGAATCGGAGTAGGGCTATATTTGGTGCGTGAAGCGGTGAGCAAGATGGGAGGGAAGATCAGTGCAACGTCTGCACCCAATGAATTCACAACATTTACAATCGAAATTCCTAATAAAGCATGAGGCAGTTGGTTATACACCTAGTAGATGATAATGACATCGATATTGCAGTCAACACAAAGTTGTTGCACTTAGCAGAGATTGGCGGAGAGGTATTGGTGTATTCAAGCGGCACTGAGTTTCTCACAGCGATTAAATCAGATCAAGATCGCTGGAAAAATCAAAAGAACGTTGTTTTACTAGACATCATGATGCCGGGCCTGACAGGCTTTCAGTGCATGGATGAGTTCAATCAATTAGATGAAGCATTAACGAATTCGTTTCATGTATTCATGCTATCGAGCAGTATAGACCGCAGTGATATAAAACGCGCGGAGGATACTCCGCGCGTTCATCGTGTCTTGGAAAAGCCACTCGATGTTTATCTCTTGAAGAAGGCTATCGAGCAGATTGTTCTGTAGTTCTTATTTAATGTATCTCCAATCTTGATTGTTCTTGATAGACTTCAATGAATGGTAGATCAATTTAATTACGTTTTCTACATCTTCTTTATGCACCATTTCTACGGTAGTGTGCATGTATCGCAATGGCAATGAAATCAATGCACTTGCAACACCTGCATTGCTGTATGCAAATGCATCCGTATCAGTACCCGTACTTCTAGAAGCAGCTTGGCGCTGGATAGCGATTTTATTTTTATCAGCAGCTTCAATGATGTGCTTCAATAGATTGTTCTGTACCGCAGGACCATAGCTCAATACAGGACCTCTGCCGCAAGCTAAATCACCGTTGACAATCTTGCTCATCATTGGAGTTTGTGAGTCGTGGCATACGTCCGTAACGATTGCTACATCTGGTTGAATGCGGTGTGCAATCATTTCAGCACCACGCAATCCAATTTCTTCTTGCACTGAATTCGTGAAGTAAACCCCGAATGGAAGTTTGTCTTTATTCTCTTTCAGCATTCTCGCAACTTCTGCAATCATGAATCCGCCGATGCGGTTGTCGAGTGCGCGGCCCATGTAATAACGGTCGTTGAGGATTGCAAACTCATCATCAAATGTCACCACACAACCTACATGAATACCCATCTTTTCCACCTCTTCACGAGAAGTAGCACCTACTTCTAAGAAGATGTTTTTCATCGATGGAGTTTCTTCTTTTTCTGCTGTGCGTGTATGAATAGCTGGCCATCCAAATACGCCCTTCACAATACCTTTATCCGTGTGGATATTTACGCGCTTACTTGGAGCGATCATGTGATCAGATCCACCGTTGCGGCGTAGATAGATAAAACCATCACCTGTGATGTAATGAACAAACCATGCGATTTCATCAGCATGTGCTTCAACCACCACTTTGTATTTAGCATCTGGATTAATAACGCCTACTACAGTGCCATAGGTGTCCACAATATGTGTGTCGATGTATGGACGGATGTAGTCCAGCCAGAGCTGTTGACCAGGGCTTTCGAAGCCGGTCGGTGAAGCATTATTGATATAGCTCTCAAGAAACTTCAACGAATGTGAAGTGAGAATAGAGCTTTTCTTGCTTTCTTTTTTGTTTCCGGTAGAACTTTGTTTCTTCGCCATATACTATCGTGTATTAGTGCTGCTAAATTATACATTTGTCTTATGAATAAACATACTATTCAACCTGAAATCATCACTACGGCCGACGGTTCACATTCTTTATATATTTCCTCATTGGATGAGACCTATCATTCAAGGCATGGAGCGCTTCAGGAATCGCAATATGTTTTTATTCAACAAGGACTCGAAAAGATTGTTTCTACGGGCAGTGTAATAAACGTGCTTGAAGTAGGATTCGGCACAGGCCTCAATGCACTATTGAGCGCAGTATATGCTCAAGCGAATCAACTCGAAATTCACTTTCATAGCCTAGAAACATTTCCCCTAGAAGCCGCACTGATGGCGGACTACGGAGATGATATTACGTTAGGAGGACACTCAGTAGAAGTATTCAGAAAACTGCACGATGTAGCATGGAATAAAATGGAACGCGTCACAGACTTTTTTCATTTAAAAAAAGAAGAAGTAAGCGTTCAAGACGCAGTGTTAGAGCAGAAGTATGATATTATTTTTTACGACGCCTTCGGACCGCGCGCCCAGCCCGATATGTGGACCCCAGAGATTTTCGAGAAGCTCTATAAATGTTTGGTCCCCGGAGGAATGTTAGTTACCTATTGCGCCAAAGGCCAAGTGCGACGAGACATGCAAAGCGTTGGCTTCCGAATGGAAAGACTCCCCGGCCCCCCCGGCAAGCGAGAGATGATGCGCGGGATTCAATGACAATTGACAAATTACAAATGACAAATAATCTCGCCTCTGGCGAGATTAGTGGTTCTCGCGGAACGCAAGAATAATTGCATTTCTATTTGTCATTTGTCATTTGTCATTTGTCATTGTATCCTCCGCATCACATTTGCTTCGACTTGTTCGAAGAGTTGGTCGGGGGAGAGGGTGCGCCATTTGGTTTCGTTGAGCTTGCCGCCGAGGACGAAGTAGCTGTCGATATTGGCGGCTTGGAAATCTTCTAATACGTGATCACGCACATTTAAGAGGGCGATCCATCCATCTTCTCCATTTACTTCTTCAAACCATTCTTCATAGTAGCAATCATCACTGCTGTGGAAGTTGAGAATGTTTTCTCCGATTAAAATAAATTTAGTGATACCGTGATGCATCAAGTGTTCTATGATATCTCGTTTCAAGAGCATGATGTCATTGTACAATAAATCATTCCATTCGCCCATGATTTCTATGATAGCGAAGCCATCTTCGTAATCTGCGAAGATGATTTTCATGAAGAGGGTTTGACTCCCAAAACTATCCCATTGCGGATGGATGTAATGGTTGTAAATTTTATCTGAAAATTCAAACTCAGAATATTCTCTTTCATAGAAAGGAGAAAAAGGATCTTCGCTTGAAATATATAATTCGCGCCAGTTGTAATATGGTTCTAAATCGTGCATCGGTCTATTTCGATTGGAAGTGGTCGACAGCGTTGCGAACACTTCCATATTTTAATAATAATTCTTGTGCTGCAAGTTCATCGAGTCCGGTTTGCTCCATGACCATGCGCGTTCCTCTATTTACGAGTTTATGATTGCTCAATTGCATATCTACCATTTTATTTCCTTTTACTCTACCGAGTTGGATCATGATAGAAGTAGAAATCATATTGAGCACCAATTTTTGTGCAGTGCCGCTTTTCATGCGAGTACTGCCTGTCACAAACTCAGGTCCTACTACTACTTCAATGGGATAATCAACCGCTTGAGCTAGGGGAGAGCCTTGATTGCACGTAATACATCCTGTAAGGATGTTTTGTTCTTTGCATTTATTGATGGCATTGATCACATAAGGTGTCGTGCCAGAGGCCGCAATACCGACGACCGTATCATTCTCATTGATTTCAAATCCCTGTAAGTCCTGCCAGCCTTGTGTGGTGCTGTCTTCAGCGTTTTCAACGGGATATCGAATAGCCTTATCACCGCCAGCGATGAGTCCTACCACCAGGCCGTGTTCCACTCCAAAGGTGGGCGGACACTCCGATGCGTCAAGGATGCCGAGTCGACCGCTCGTGCCGGCTCCCATGTAGAATAATCGGCCGCCTGCTTTCATTCTTGGAACAATCTGCGAAACAAGTTGCTCAATTGCGCCCAAAGCCTTTTCCACAGCGAGAGGCACGGATTGATCTTCACGATTAATATTGCTGAGAATCTCGGCAACACTCATCTTTTCCAAATGGTCGTAGCGACTGCTACTTTCGGTGGTCGATTTCAATGGCGTAATTTTAGATAGCAAAGGTAGAAGATTGTAAAATTGCTTAC
Organism: Flavobacteriales bacterium; assembly: GCA_027491215.1. Classification (GTDB taxonomy): domain Bacteria; phylum Bacteroidota; class Bacteroidia; order Flavobacteriales_D; family Sanyastnellaceae; genus JAIXWP01. The sequence continues at coordinate 20,286 of JAIXWP010000131.1, forward strand.
TTTTATCTCAGCTATTATTTATTTTATGAAATTATCATCATTTCTCACACTTACTGCCCTTTTCCTTCTGAACATCGCTTCACAAGCGCAAACGGATACAACAGGCACAGGCCTTTTCGGACAAACATCCAATGCGGTGAAAATCGTGGCAGCCAAACACGAGTTTAATGAGAATAACATGCGAGGTGCGCTCACTATCTATCGAGAAGTGCTCGATACCGATCCTGCGAATGCAACAGCACACTATGGAATTGCTGAATGTCACTACAATTTGAAGAAATATAATCTAGCACTTGAGTATTTGAATAAAGCCGTGGCTTTAAATGCGGAAGTGACTACTACCACAGATTTCTTCTATGGTCAGATCTATCACCGCGTGGCAGATCTTGATAAGGCTGTTAAATATTTTCAAACATATATTGATGAAACTCGCGGTAACACTTACGAAAAGGAGCTTGCTGTGAAGTATGTCAAAGAGTGCAATTTTGCGAAACAAATGATGGCAAAACCTGTAGATGTAAAGGTTCAAAATATGGGTGAGGCTATCAATACTCGATTTGAAGAGTACACTCCATGCATCACCGCTGATGGTAAATTCTTGGTGTTCACTTCAAGAAGAAGTGATACCAAAGGTGGAGAGATCGATAAGAAAGGAGATTACAAATTTTTCGAAGACATCTACTATTCAACGTATGATGATGCGGCTGGAATATGGTCGGACAGCGAACCACTTCCGGGTGATGTCAATACAAATACTTACGATGCCGTATTGAGCGTATTTCCTGACGGTAGCGGGGTGTATGTTTACAAGAATACCGTAACTACAACGGGAGAAATTTTCTTTTCGAAGAAAAGTGTTTCTGAGAATAAGTGGTACGCTGCAGAGCGCATGCCTCGTCCGATCAATACATCCTATTTTGAATCATCTGTGAGTATGACTGCCGATGGAAATACATTGTACTTCATCAGCGAGCGCCCTGAAGGACTTGGCCAAGGCGATATTTATGTGTCTTACAAAAAAGGCGATAAGTGGTCGAATCCTAAGAATTTAGGAAAGGTGATCAACACAGAAGATGATGAGAAGTTTGTATTCATTCACCCCAATGGAAAAACCTTGTACTTCTCGAGCAACGGACATGAGTGTTTGGGAAGCTATGATATTTTCAAAACAGAATTAGTGAATGGAGAATGGAGTATTCCTGTGAATTTGGGATATCCTATCAACACCGTGAATGAAGAATCTACTTTCTCATTGACCAGCGACAACACCAAGATGTTGATGGCTGCGGAATACAGCGATAGCTATGGCGAGCGCGATATTTATATGATTGATGTTTCGAGCTATGAACTCGTTTCGAAAGGTTATGATACCGGAACATTTGGACAAATCATTTGCATCACAAAGAGCAACGCAACAGGAAAGGTCATTAAAGGCATTAAAGTGAATATTTTCGACGAGACTGGTAAGTTGATCTCTTCTGGAGAAACAGACAAAGCAGGACGCTTTAAAGCAAGTCTACAAGGCAACAAGTCTTACCGTGTAGAGGTTGTAGACGGCGAAAAGATCGAAACCCGAGAAGTCACCCTCACGATGAAAACTACAGGGGAGACGATTGAGAAGGTGGAAGTGGGGTTGTAAATTTTCGATTTTTGATGGGGTTTGTCCACGGGTTTGGACCACCCTTCGACTCCGCATTTAATTTGCGCTACGCTTGATCAAATGCTCCGCTCAGGGAACGGTGTTCGCTCGCTAAATGGGAAAAAAGAAAAAAAATGGGGCACAAAGTGCCCCATTTTTTTTCTTTTTTCCCATCCTGAGCGGAGCACTTCGTTCCCTGAGCGGAACGAAGCGTTAGCGAAGTGAAGTCGAAGGGTGGTGCAAATCCATGGCCAACCCTCATTCGAAAATCTAGAATCTAGAATCGAGAATCTTTTACCTTTTCACAATGAGATAAACGTATGCGGATAGTACTGCGATGAATGTGGAG
>JAIXWP010000089.1 GCA_027491215.1 Flavobacteriales bacterium
CGACGCAGGTCAATTCAATTTGCAAGGTATTTCACAAATTTTGGATGACTTTGCATCTATTCGAAACGCCCATATGAATTTGATAGACAAATATCTGCCAAAACAGGACGAAATGACTTGTCACCATCAAAGCAAAGGAATCGACTTAACATTGAGAGCACATCTTGAAATGATGTTAAAGCATGACCAAGACCATCTTGAAATAATTCTTAAACGTCTCGCATAGTACTATGGATACAGCTAGTCTTAGTGAGCTAAAGAAGGAGCTTCAAACAATCCCACAAAAAGTTCTAATAGAACATTTGTTGCGCATTTCGAAATACAAGAAAGAAAACAAAGAGCTCCTATCCTATTTACTCTTTGAGTCACACGATGAGCAAGGTTTTATTTCTTCAGTTCAGCAAATGATGGACACAGCATTCGATGAAGTCAATGATAGTAATTCTTATCTGGCTAAAAAAAGCATAAGGAAAATTCTGAGAACTGTTACCAAGTACATCAAGTATTCTGGTAAAAAAGAAACAGAGATAGAACTACTCATTCACTTTTGCCGAAGATTGAAGGAATATGATCTCGTTCAATACCGGAATATTGTTTTATTGAATATTTACGATCGTCAATTAGCAAAAATCGGCAAGAGCATCTTGACGCTGCATGAAGATCTGCAATACGATTACCAGCAGATGCTAGCAGAATTGTAAAAAATTGCGTGAATCTAATAATCAAGAGCCGAGTATATTTGCCCTATGTATCCAACCATTTATCACGCTCTACTTGATCTATTTGGAATAGATTGGCCATGGACTAAATTGCTAAACAGTTTCGGTTTTTTTGTCGCACTAGCTTTCGTTGCAGCTAGTTATACTTTGTCGAGAGAACTAAGAAGAAAAGAAACTCAAGGCCTTGTAAAAGGAGAAAAGAGAAAATTCATCACTGGTAAAGGTCCAGATTGGATGGATATTGTTACAAATGCTTTTCTTGGTTTTATTCTAGGTTGGAAATTCATATATCTTTTCTTGAATAGCTCTAGACTCTTTGTTCCTGGGCAATCTCCACAAGAGCATATCTTTTCTACTGAGGGTAATTTTGGACTTGGGATATTTCTAGCACTTGCATTCGGAGGATGGAGATGGTGGTATTATAAAAAGCGTCAATTGCCGACCCCAAAAGAAGAAGTCGTTGACTTCCATGTCTACGAGTACACAGGCACTATTACTTTTATAGCAGCGGTTTGCGGAATTGCTGGAGCAAAACTCTTCCACCTTTTTGAAAACCCAGATGAATTCATCGCTTTCTTTTCTCGTCCTGACCTTCAAAGTTTTTTAAGTGGTCTCACTGTTTACGGAGGCTTAATTATGGGAGCTGCAGGGGTACTTTATTTTGCTTGGAGGAAGAACATACCATTCTTGCATCTTACAGATGCCGCTACGCCAGGTATGATACTAGCATACGGTATCGGACGTATTGGTTGCCAAGTAAGTGGTGATGGTGACTGGGGAGTGGTCAATGCTGCACCAAAGCCGGGATGGCTTTCATGGCTACCTGATTGGGCTTGGTCGTATGACTATCCTAATAACGTCAACCAGGTGTTAGGTCCAAGTGCAGACACATTTGGGATGCGTATCACAGATCCAAACGTTCCTTGCTGGGATGGTTACTGTACCCACTTAGTGCCTTCTGTTTGGCCTACGCCATTGTACGAAACCGTTATGGCTACTTTGATTTTCATTTTGCTTTGGTCTTTAAGAAAAAGAATTAAGGTTGCAGGAGTAATTACCGGATTATACCTCGTATTTAATGGCCTTGAGCGATTCTTAATTGAGTCAATTCGAGTAAATAATAAATTCGATTTACTAGGTATTCAGGCAACACAGGCACAGGTGATAGCTGTTTGTTTTATGATCGCAGGAGGCGCAATGCTATTCTGGAGATGGAAAGTCTCTCAAAATCTAGCCGCTAAGTAATCAGCTATAGGATTGATACTAGGAAGATTAAAAGATATCTCAGATTTTTTTAAGAAAATATTTGGAGAACGAGATAAATCATCTATTTTTGCCACCGCTTTCGAAGGAAAGTAATTGTTAATTTTTGGTCCGGTAGTTCAGTTGGTTAGAATACATGCCTGTCACGCATGGGGTCGCGGGTTCGAGTCCCGTCCGGACCGCCAACTACAAAGAAGCCTTTCACATTGAAAGGCTTTTTTTATTCCTATTTAAGATGCTTTGAGTGTTTCTTATTGTCTTAATTCATCAAGTTTTTCTTAGGTTTACAACTTCCGAGAAATGAAATGATATGAATGATCCGAAGAAAAAACTTGTCATATTCGGAAGTGGATTTTTAGGCGAATTAGCACACTTCTATTTTACAAACGATTCCAATTATGAAGTCATAGCCTTTACGGCTGATGCCCTTTATATCAAGGAAAGCACATACCTAGGCTTACCATGTATTGCTTTTGAAGAATTAGAAAAGTACTACTCCCCTTCTGATGTTCATCTTTTTGTAGCTATTGGATACAGCAAACTGAATGCTATTCGAATCGCAAAATTCAACGCTGCAAAGGCAAAAGGATATACTCTGGCATCTTATGTTTCATCGAAGAGTAGCACATGGCCTGAAAGCATGCAAATTGGAGAGAATGTTTTCATCATGGAGAATAATGTGCTAATGCCATTCTGCAAAATTGAAGACAATGTATTAGTGTGGGTGGGAAATATTCTATCTCATCATAGTGTAATAAAAAAACACACTACCATTACTTCGCATGCTGCAATTGGTGGAAATGTAATCATAGGTGAAGCTTGTTTTATAGGCCTAAACGCTACAATCCGCGACAGCATAGAAATCGCAGATGGTACTGTTATCGCTGCGTCATCTAATGTGATCAAAAATACAGAGCCTCATTCGGTGTATATGGGGAGTCCCGCAGTATTTAAAATGAAAGCCGAGGACGCTAAGATTTAGAATGGCATAATATTTAGAACATCGTTTTTAAATTTTTTTGATATGAAAACATTACACATAAGAAGCTTAATTATTTTTTCTTTAGCAATCAGCTTTTTAGCTTCTTGCTCGAAGACTTCACCACTTGGCGAAAAAGTAAAAGAGCCATTCACAGGAAATAAGTTTGAAAGTAGCAATCGTTATTTCAGAGCAGTTGGGAAAGGCGATAGCCAAGATGAAAACATTGCAAAAAGTAAGGCAGATCTTCAAGCAAAGAAAGAGCTTGCTCAGCAAGTTGAAACAAGAATGAAAGTAGTTACAGATCAATATCTCGCTGAAACAGAAGTAAATAATTCAAGTGAAATCAATGATAAGTTTCAGTCACTCATACGCGAGGTTACAAATACACAAATTGCAGATCTCAGAAAGATTGGTGATGAAAAGTATGTAAGCGCTGAGGGCAAGTTCACTGTCTTTATTGCTTATGAAATTCATAAACGGGATATGTATCGCTTCATGAAACGTCAAGCAAAACTGGATGCCAAGCTAAACGAGGCTGAAAGAAAAGCAATCGAAGAAATTCTTGATGAAGAATTAAAGAAAGTAGAAGCACTCGGAGAAGGCGAATAATCAAAAACAAAAAACCTCGGAAATTCCGAGGTTTTTTTTATGCTTTTAAATAATCCGAGGATTATTGAACGGGCTCAACTTCGATCAACTCAACATCGAATACCAATGTAGAATATGCTTCAATAGGACCTGTCGCGCGAGCGCCATAAGCCAAGTTTTGTGGAATGTAGAAAGTATACTTAGCACCTTTCTTCATCAATTGAAGACCCTCAGTCCAACCTGGGATAACTTGATTCAATCCAAAACTTGCTGGTTGACCTCTTTCTACAGAGCTATCGAATACTTTTCCATCGATAGTAGTACCATGGTAATGAACAGTAACTTTATCGTTAGCGTCTGGTTGTGCTCCTGATCCTTCAGAAACTACTTTGTATTGCAAACCGCTAGCGGTAGTTACAACGCCATCTTTTGATTTGTTAGCGGCAAGAAAATCTTCGCCAGCCTTTTTGTTTGTTTCGCTTTTTGCTTCAGCCATTTTTTTCATTGATTCACGAATAAAAGTTTCAGCAGTTTCTACATCCATTGCAGAAGTACTATCCATGTGTTCACGGATACCTTGCAAGAATTTATCGTAATCAACTTCGTTGAGACCACTCTCAGAAAGGTTAGTAGCGATAGAAACGCCAAGTGCGTATGAAAGAGAGTCCTTGCTGTTCTCTAATTTTGCAGCACTTTTTCCTCCGTTTTTGCATGAAGCAAAGGCACTTGCCACTGCAAGTGCAGCGATGAAGATTTTTTTCATGGGTTATTTATTTCAAATTTTAATTTCGGGTGCGAACTTAATCCTAAGTTGTCATATTTCAATCAACCTCTTACAAATACATACTCATTTTCAGTGCTTAGCCCTGGTTCGAACAGGTATCTTTCTGAATCAAAGCCTTTCAAATCGACCGATTTGGTAATTTTATTATCAATGATATACCTCGCCATCATTCCACGAGCGAGCTTGGCATAGGTAGAAACTATCGAAACTTTGCCTCCTTTTCGCTCTTTAAACTCACATGTGACTACTCTCCTATCCAGCGCCTGAAGCGGCACAGCCTTGAAATATTCTTGAGAAGCTAGATTGACAACAACTCCTTTAGAATCAACTTCTTGTTTTAAGGATTCTGCTAACTGATTGCCCCAATACGAATAGAGATTCTTATGCTTTGATGATGGACTAAACGGAGTGCCCATCATTAAACGATATGGTTGGATAAGATCTAGCGGCTTTAAAATACCGTAGAGACCACTCAAAATCCTCAAATGATCTTGGGCCCATTCTAATTGCTTTTTTCCAAGCTCTTCTGCCTTCAAACCGCGATAAACGTCCCCCTTAAACATTAGGACCGATGGGATTGAGTTAGATTGATCAAAAGGCAAGTGCCATTCATTGAATCGATCTTTATTCAGTTGTCCCAGTGCGGGACTCAAATCCATTAATTCAGAGACCTCTTTCGATGAAAGTTTCTTCAGTCTTTGAATGAGCGCTTTGGCTTCATCTTGAAAAAGAGGTTGTGTAGCACTTAGTTCGGGGTATCTCGAACTTTCATCGAGCAATTTAGCAGGCGATATTACCGCCATTAATTTTGAAGACATCAATTTTCAATTTTTGGTTCGCTTAAATAATCACCAAAAGAATTACGAAATGCTTCAAACATAAGATCTGCTTGAAGTTCATATCCTCTTTTTGTCAAGTGAATACGATCCTTTGCCGCAAGGTTATTATCTCTCCAATCATCAATGGAACCTAAGCCCCCCATAATCGCAAACATATCATAAACAGCTCCATTGTGCTTTTCAGCTAAGTTTTGCATTACTTCTTGAACCTTAAGGGCATTTCTGTTTGGATACTTTCTATTGTAATAAGTATCATTATTCGTAACGAAAATGAAACTCACTTTGGGGTTAGATTGTTTAATGATGTTTACCAATGAGTCATAACGGGCTTCAAAAAGTGATGCATTAAAATCACTTTCTGGGACGTTAGCATCATTGACACCTATTGCAAACAAAACGAGATCAGGCTTGATTGTTTTCATTTGTTCTCCAAACAACCCACATCTCAAGTAGCTATATGTTCCAGCGCCGTTGACACCAATTGGATTGTATATAAATCCGGGTTCATCATTTCCAAAATAGACACCCTGAAATGAAAAATAGCCAGCTTCACTTACCGGTCTTTTAAAATGAAATTTCACTGAACTGTAAGCACGATCAAGCTGATATTCTATATACCCCTTATCAGTGTGGTAATCAATTTTTACTGCAGTAATAGTCGAATCGAGCAAGACTCCATAATTACCGCTAGACTGATAATACAGCCGAATTTTATTTGAAGCATAAAGTGAGCTATCTGGATTTTGAACGTATAGTTCTACAGATGCAACAGAATCATTCGTGATTGCTGAAATACCTGAAACTCCCCAATCGCATTGATGAGAGCTTACGCTATTTCTACAGCCCGACCATGTACCTGTCCATTTACATTTGATTGAACTTGGGCTATTAGTACCAGCTAGTTTGTATGGAAAAACCAAGCCTCGCTCACCTCTTAAGCCATAGCTTAAACTCGAGAAATTTTGTCTCATGCGGTCAGTAACAAAACCGCCTTGGACGTGACTGCCACCAATATGCACAATTGAAATTTTTCCCTCTCCTTCAAAAATGAGTTTTTCCATTTTTGAAAAAAGGTGATTAAAATTTTCTTCCGGCTTATAGATGTCCAATTCATTCAGATCATATTCAATGAATGAGAAATCTCTACTAGGAGTTTGAAAATAGGGCAGTTTTAGTGCCGTATGTTTTGCTAGCGCCCAGCCACTTAAAGCAATAGCCATAATGGCTATTGCAGTAGTGATTAGAAATTTATTTTTTCGCGAAGCTCTCAAAAAGAAAGATGATTAGAAGTTTGGCTTCAATAAATAATTTGAATAGAACTTATCGATTTCCTCTACTGCTTCTTCGGCTGTATCAACCACGATAAACAAGTGCATATCCTCTGGACTTACATTTTTTTCTTGCTCCAGAAGCACTTTTTTAATCCATTCAACCAGGCCATCCCAGAAGCTATGACCTACAAGTATGATTGGAAATCTTCCAATTTTATCTGTTTGAATCAATGTTAATGCTTCGAATAACTCATCCATTGTACCAAATCCACCAGGCATTACTACGAATCCTTGGCTGTATTTAATAAACATGACTTTTCTTACAAAGAAGTAATCGAAGTTAATGTCCTTGTCATGATCAATGTGTGGATTGCTGTGCTGCTCGAAAGGAAGCTTGATATTCAAACCAACGCTAACTCCATTTCCCTCCTTAGCACCTTTGTTACCTGCCTCCATGATACCCGGACCACCACCAGTGATTACGCCGTATCCGCGTTGCGTTAAAAGAAATGCAATATCACGCGCCATTTGGTAATATGGATTATCAGGCTTAGTTCGTGCAGATCCAAAAATGGATACACATGGACCTATCGATCCCATTCTATCATACCCTTCAACGAACTCACCCATAATTTTGAAGATCGACCAGGAGTCGTTGCTTTTCACTTCGTTCCAAGTTCGTTGCTTGAACTTGTTGATAATTCTGCTGTCTTTTTCCATAGTAATTTGTGTTTAAAGAACCAGCTGTTCTTTTATTTTGTATTAAGTGTTATAAATTCTGAAATCTAATACAGCGATGTAATCATCTGCATTAATCGGCTTTTCTCCCCAGAATAATTTTTTCCAAGAAAAATGTTGCAAAAGGAATAAGCGAGGCAAAAAATGCAAGAAATGATTTAGTGAAGGTTATTTTCTTACTCGTAAGAGCTTCAAAAATTTCATAGATAAACCAAACAAATAAAACGCCATGTATTCCTCCGGCAATTGACACAGCCTTTGGCATATCAGCCATGTATTTCAACGGCATTGCTACAAATAGTAACAGGAGATAGGATATACCTTCAATGTGTCCTGATAAAAATAATCTTTTCAGAGATGCTTCCTTCGTCATGCAATCAATATTGGGCTTCGAATATAATACTTCGAAAAAACCAATCTCAATAGCAGACACGAAGTTTCTAACAAATTAGCGTTTTCTGCGCTTAGGCTTTCCTTTTTTATCTACTTTTTTCTTGACATCAAATCTCTGCTTCTTTTCATGGAAAGCTCCTTTATAATCAGGGTTTTCTAGTTTTTTCTGACGATCGATTTCACGCATTTGATCTTGAAATTCATCAAATGGTGTTTCATGAATTTTGATAACTTCAGGCATTGGGATACGCTCAATAGTTTGCTTGATCAATTTCTGAATTTTTCCAATGTGGTATTCTTCGGAAAAATCCATGAAACTAATGGCGGTACCTGTCTTGAATGCTCGACCTGTTCTACCAATACGGTGAACATAATCTTCATAGTGAGTTGGGATATTGAAATTAATGACATGTGAAACTTCAACAACATCAATTCCCCTTGAACTCACATCGGTACTGACAAGAACTCTTACATCTCCGCCCTTGAAATCGTCAATTGCATTTATTCTAGCGTTTTGCCCTTTATTGCTGTGGAGCATCCGAATCTCACCGAGCCCCTGCCCTTCCAAGAATTTTGCAATTCCGGTAGCGTGCTCTTTCGATCTTACAAAAACCATTACTCTATTGAATTGCTCATCATTTTTCAAAAAATGAAGCAATAAATCGAGCTTTGCTCGAAAGTTTGGAACCTCGTATAAATATTGACTAATACTCTCTGCTGGAGTTGATTGCGGAGACACCTCGATTCTTTGAGGAAAAAGTAGAAAATTGTCTGCAATTCTCTCTACTTTTTCAGGAAAAGTGGCTGAAAAAAGCAATTGCTGCTTCTTTTGGGGGATTTTCTCTTGAATTTCTCGCAATTGTGGCCAAAAACCCATATCCATCATTCGATCACATTCATCGATAACCACATGCTTGAATTTTTTCGGAGCAATTTCTCGCTTCGCATATATCTCCAAGAATCGTCCGGGTGTAGCAATAATGACATCTACGCCTGCAATTAAAGCCTCTATTTGGGTCTTAGGGCCAATACCACCATAGAGCGCAATACGCTTAATATCAGTGTACTTGGAGAGCTCCTCAAACGTTTTGTCAACTTGAAGTACTAATTCCTTTGTAGGCACCAAAATCAAACATCGAGGTTCAGGACCTTGGTGAAACTTCAATATTTGTAATAGCGGAAGGATATAAGCTGCTGTCTTTCCTGTGCCGGTTTGAGCAATTCCTACCAAATCTTGACCGGCCAAAATGCGCGGTATGGCCTTCTCTTGAATCTCCGTAGGATGCTGATATCCTGCTTCTTCGATTGCATTAAGGAATTGTCTTGTGAGTTTGAGATCTTCGAAAGTCATGCTGCAAAGATACGGTCATTAAATTTTACCTATTTTCGTAGCTTGCTTAACCGTAAATATGTCCTCCTCACCAATAGATGTAAATAATTTCGATGACATCCGTCCTTACAACGATGTCGAACTGAAAGAAGCCATCGAAAGGCTCCTTCAGGAACCCATGTTTTATAAGATGATGAAATGGGTTTATCCTTCTCTAGGAAAAATGGTCATTCAAGAAATGATGAGAGAAATCGAAACAGTGAAGGATTTTCAAGAGCAAGTGAGTGCTCCTGCTTTCAAAGTGGTTACTCAACTGACCACCAATGGACTTAGCTACTCTAATTTTGATGAATTAGAACCCAAAAAACCATATCTTTTTTTATCCAACCACCGTGACATTATTCTAGATAGCGCGCTACTAAATGTCAGCTTGATGGAAAATGGTTTTGACACAACAGAGATTGCAATTGGTGATAATTTATTGCAAACATCTGCAGTGCGCGATATCGTTCGCGCCAACAAGAATTTTATTGTGAATCGAAATATAAATGCAAGAGAAATTTTCTTCTACTCATTGCGTCTCTCTAATTATATACGAAACACTATCACAAATTCTCGCACTTCGATTTGGATCGCTCAGCGCGAAGGAAGAAGTAAGGATGGCGACGACCGAACAGCAAGCGGACTTCTCAAAATGTTTACAATGAGCAGCGAATCATCAATGGAAGATGCACTGCTTGAACTAAACATCAAGCCGATGTGTGTAAGCTATGAATACGACCCATGTGATATTTTGAAAGCGAATGAACTTGTTCAGAAAAAGCTTTTTGGAAAATATGAAAAGAAGCCTGGAGAAGATTTTAAAAGTATGATGCGAGGCCTCACTGGTCATAAAGGGAGAATCAATATTGCTGTTGGCCGAGATATGAACGACGCTATTGAAGAAATGAGAGCAATAGCACATAAAAACGACAAGGTTTTACATCTCGCAAATGCTGTAGATGCAGAGATGCACCGTATCTACAAACTCTGGCCTACCAATTACATTGCATACGATCTTCTGCATGGCACTAAAGAATACAAGGACCACTACAGTAATATTCAGCGAATTACATTTTCAAATTACATTAGAGGAAATGTGATTAGACTTGGCCTTGTGCGAAGACAACTTGGACTTCCAAAAGAAGGTTATGGAAAAGCCGTAAAAGAGATTCTTTTGGAAATGTATGCCAACCCAGTATCCAACAAAAAAACGCAGTTGGAAAATTCCAATAAGTTGAACCTTTCTAATTCTGCTGTCTAATATGCCCAGGTTTATAATAGTTACAATATTCATATTGATCTCTCAAATATTACAAGCACAGTGCACGGCTTGTTTTGAAGAGAACGACGTGATTGTTAACGGTAATTTTTCTGATGGCAATACAGGATTTTCTACAGATCTAAACCCTGGTAGTGGGTTCTTTTGTCCTCTTTGTCCTGAAGGTACTTATGCTCTTGGCACTTATGCATTCTTTTTTCACAGCGACTTTATTGGACAAGATCACACTACTGGAAGTGGTGATTTCTTCATCGCTAATGCTGCTGCTCAAGAAGGAATAAATATCTGGTGTCAAACAGTAACTGTTGCACCTCAAACAGATTACACTTTTTCATTTTGGGTGAGAGATGTGACTAATAATTCTGACCAACATCCCCTAGCAATTCTACAAGCGAATTTCAACGGAACTCTAGTTGGATCAAGTATCCAAGCTTATGGAGGATGGCAAGAAAATACATTTGTTTGGAATAGCGGAACAGAAACCACTGTAGACATTTGTATCCAAAATTTTCAGAGTAATCCTGGCGGAAATGATTTTGGACTCGACGATATCAGTATGACTGCATGTGAGCCAATCACCCTGCTCCATACAGCGAATGCAGGAGCTGACGTTGTTGTTTGTAGCGGAGAAAGCATCCAAATTGGAAGTACCAACCACCAAGGTTATAATTATACTTGGAACAATGGCCAAAACCTTTCTAGCATATCTACCTCCTCACCTACCTTCTCCTATATCAATAGCAGTGCACAAGATGTAGTTTTTAACTACGAAGTAACCACTGACTCTGCAGGAGTCGGATGTATTACAACCGACATCATTCAAGTCACAGTCCGTCCGGCATTTTCTTTTTCTCTTGGAAATGATCTTCAGATTTGTACCGGAGAAACCTACACGCTGAATGCAGGAGATACTTGGGACAGCGTAGTTTGGAGCGATAACTCAACGAGCTCCACTTACTCCTCTAACGTAGCACAAACCGTGGAAGCCATTGTGACTTTATACGGGTGTGAACTAACTGATGAGCTTACCATTTCTCAAGTTTCGCTTCCATCAATTGATTTGGGGCCAGACCAAGCGATTTGTGAATCAAACATCCCTCTAACTATTGATGCGGGTGTGATTGGAGACTGGTCTACTGGAGTCACAGCCTCATCTATAGAAGTTTCTCAAAGTGGCACCTTCATCATCACTTATCAATTTCAAAACTGCAACGTTTCAGATGAAATTAATATCACTGTGGATACTCAACCTGAGGTTCAAATTCCAGACAATGTCATTTTGTGCGAAGGATCTACGATAACACTGACAAGTAATCTTTCAGGAACATGGTCGAATGGAACTGTTGGGACCTCAACGGTAGTTAGCGAGCCTGGTATTTACAGTATTCAAGTTGTGAATGGAGAGTGTACCGATATAGACGGGAGCACCGTAACATTAATGCTGCCTCCAACAGTTGATTTAGGTCCTGATGTCACAATATGTGATGATCAATTTGCATCTTTTGATGCTACTTTCTCTGAAAATACAACCTCGTACTCTTGGAGTAATCAAGCGACAGCTTCAATGATCTTGGTTAATGAGCCCGGCATTTATGAAGTAACGTTAGAAAATGCGTGTGGAACTGCATCCGATGAAGTCGCACTCGAAACGACAATTTGTGGCTGGAATATATTCGTGCCAAGTGCATTTACACCAAATGGTGATGAAATAAACGACGCGTGGAGTGTTAAGGGCTACAATGTATCCAACTTAAAAGTAACTGTTTACAATAGATTTGGCGATATGATTTGGGAAACTGAGGCGTTTGAAGATGAATGGCGCCCAGATCCATTACAGATTGGCGATGACGCCTATAATTACAGAATTGAAGGAATTACATATTTGGGCGAAAACATTGTTCAACACGGATATGTGAGATTGCTCAAGTAGTTATTTACATTTGCCCCACCAATTTAATATTTAGAAAATGAGCTGGTTTAAAAGAATAAAGACAGGTATTACCACAAAAAGTATTGAGAAGAAGGAGATTCCAGAAGGATTGTGGTACCAATGTCCAGAATGTAAAAACGTAATGACAGCGGAACAGCATGCTGAAAATAATTGGGTATGCGATAAGTGCGAACATCATGAAAAAATTGGATCTAGAGAGTACTTCTACATCCTCTTTGATGAGCAAGAATATGAAGAAGTCGCTGAGAATTTGATCAGCGGTGACCCTCTTGAATTTACTGATACCAAAAATTATAAGGATCGTATCAAATCAACTATTGCTAAGACTGGTTTGAAAGACGCCATTCGCGTCGCTATGGGAGAAATCAACGGTGAAAAAGCTGTTATTGCCTGTATGGATTTCGGATTTATCGGCGGATCAATGGGATCAGTTGTAGGAGAGAAATTCGCTATTGGCGTAGATGCTGCTATCAAAAATGAATGCGCATTCATATGCATTAGTAAGAGCGGCGGTGCTCGTATGATGGAAGCTGGATATTCATTGATGCAAATGGCAAAAACTTCAGCAAAGCTTACTTTGCTCGCCGACAAAGGTTTGCCGTATGTCTCTATCTTGACTAACCCTACCACTGGTGGTGTTACCGCATCCTATGCAATGCTTGGAGACATCAATATCGCTGAACCTAAAGCTTTGATCGGTTTTGCCGGACCTCGTGTTGTAAAAGAGACCATTGGTAAAGATTTACCTGAAGGTTTCCAAAGTGCGGAGTTTGTTCTAGAACATGGATTCTTGGATTACATAGTTGGACGTAAGGAGCTAAAAGATAAACTAGCTCTTTCGCTCAAAATGTTTTCTCCAAAAGCATAAATATGAAAGTTCTGATGGTGTGTCTTGGGAATATTTGTCGCTCTCCAATTGCGGAAGGCGTTCTCAGACACATCTCAGAGGAAAGAGGAATTAAATTAGAAATTGATTCCGCGGGAACTAGCGGCTATCATGCAGGGGAGCAACCCGACGCTCGTGCAATGAAGTGTTTAAAGCATCACGAAATTGACATAAGCAATCAGCTTTGTAGACAAATTAAATCTTCGGATTTTGAATACTTCGATAAAATCTTTGCGATGGATCGAAGTAACTTGAAAGATTTGTTGAGTATGTGTCCAGAGGAAAAATGGAAGTCTAAAATTTCATTGTTTCTTCATTTCGAAGATGATGTTCACCGACAAATTGTTCCAGACCCTTATTACGGTGGAGAACACGACTTTGAACGTGTTTACGAATTGGCTATTAAAGGTTCAGAGCATTTTTTGAATTTGCAGTAGTTTTAAACCTATTGGAAATTAACGAGTCTTCTCCTAAAATAAACACCATGACTAAAATGAAATTACTAAGCTTTGCAGCTATTTTGCTTGCATTCATATTTGTTGGATGCAAAAAAGACAAGGAAGAAATCACACTATTTGATGACACGCTATATGGTCAAGAAAGTACGTCTGCATATGCAGAGAAAAGTATTTCTGACGATGAAGATGCGCTTACGCTTCGATCTGGAAGTGGAGATTGCAATGGACTATATGTCAACTCTTGTGCGGTTATTACCGAAGACAATTCGACCTTCCCAAAAACCATCACCATTGATTACGGCACCGGTTGTACCGATTGGCAAGGAAGAACAAAGACCGGTAAAATCTTCATTCATTTGACTGATTCGTTAATTCATGAAAATGCTGTAAGAACGGTCACTTTCGAGAACTTCACAGTGAACGGAATTTCTATCTCTGGATCTAGAACTACCACCAATATTGGATTAAACGCAAACAATCAAATGGTGTTCAATCGAATAATCGACACCGATATCTCAAATGGCAATGGTACATTCCAACGAAACTTTAACGAGCAAATCACGTGGGTTAGTGGATTCAATAATGACTTCTGTGGAGATAACGTACTTTCAATTACTGGAGAAGGTTCTGTAACTAGACCGAGCGGTGTGCTTATTCCGAGAGAAATAGTGACACCCTTAGTATATGATCAAAGCTGTGGCTATATCATTTCAGGAGTTATAGAAATTTACTCGCTACAAGGCGTGTGGAGTGTCAATTACGGAGATGGTAATTGTGACAACAACATCACCATAACGCGACCGAATGGAACCATCGTTCAAGCAACATTATAATTAAAAGGGCTTCGGCCCTTTTTTCTTGCAACTCTTTTCCCTTAAATTGCATCTCAATCTAAAGCCCCACCATGAGAATACTTTGCGCTGCAGTTACGTTGACACTGCTTTCTTTTTCGAGCGTTGTCAAGGCACAATCAAATTATTTTTTGAATGGAAATGCACAAGCAATTGGGGGAGATTGCTATCAGCTCACCTCAGCATTTCCTACTCAAAATGGAACTGTTTGGTATGCGGACCAGTTGGATCTTAACGATCCATTTTCGCTTCAGTTCACAATGAATTTTGGTGATCTCGATGTCAATGGTGCTGATGGGATTTGCTTTGTTCTTCAAACAGTGGGTACAGCTGCTATTGGCACTAGTGGCGGTGGAATGGGATATCAAAACTTTGGGACATCATTGGGAATTGAGTTCGATACTTGGCAAAATGGTGATTTTGGTGATCCTTTTGAGGATCACGTTGCCATTGAGATCAATGGAGATATCAACCACAATTCTTCTGGAAACATTGCCGGTCCGGTTCAAATTGATCCATTCGATGCGAACGTTGAAGATGGTGAAAATCACATCGTTCAAATAACTTGGGATCCTACCACCCAGTTGATCCAAGTGTACTTTGATTGTGTTTTTAGACTTCAGGGAAACATAGACATCATCAACTCAATATTCAATGGTAATAGCCTTGTTTATTGGGGCTTCACTGCGGCAACTGGAGGATCTGTAAACAATCAAACAGTTTGCCTAGAAGAGAACATATTAAATATTGGTAATCAAGTAGAAGTCTGCACCGGTGGGTCAATTGAGCTTAGCGTTGGCAATAGCTTGGATGGCTCTTATAGTTGGACTCCAGTAGACTACTTAGATGATCCTGCTTCCGCAACACCTATCGCTGCTCCTCCATCTGATATCACATACAGCGTTACTTATACAGACTTATGCGGTGTTGACCAAACATCAGAAATCCAAGTACTAGTTGAAGATCTCAACTTATCCATTTCAACTCCTGATCAACTGACTTGTGATAATGAACAAGAAACGGTTACGGGTTCTATCAATTTTGACTTCGATGTGAATTATACATGGACCTTCAATAACGCTTCATCAGGAGGATTAAATGTTTCCAACTTCAATATCACATCGCCTGGCGTCTATACAGTGGAAGTCAACTATCAGAATCAATGTTTTGATGAAATAGAATTTGAAGTTACTGGTGACTTCACCACTTATCCTGCAATTGCTGGCTCAAATCAAAACATTACTTGTACGGAAGAAGAAATTATCCTTACAGCATCACAAATCAATTCTAATGCAGTTTATGGTTGGGCTATTGGAGCTAACCTAGTATCTAATACAAGTTCTTACACAGCAACCAATCCTGGTATATACACCTTGGCGGTGCTCAATCCAGATAACGGTTGCGTAGCAACCGATCAAGTAACTATTGGAATTGACATTACACCTCCTTCGATCTTCATTCCACAGCAAGACACTTTAGATTGTCAATTGCGAAGCTTTCCAATAGCAGACATCGCAATTACCGATGCGGATAACTATTCAATAGACTGGGATAATTTCACAGGATATCCAATGACCGACACCACGCTCATCTACCCTATTATTTCAGGTCCTGGTTATTATGAAATCACCGTGACATCAGAAGATAATGGTTGTGAAGCAACAGCAGGAATAAACATTATAGCGGATGAATACTTCTTCATCAATTTAGAGTTCATGCGCTTTCCAAATATTGTTACTGCAAATGGTGATGGCCTGAATAAAGATTGGAAACCATTTCTTTCTTACAATACAAATTTGAATATTCTCGACTTATTCAGCACGTATGAAATGACTGTTTTCAATCGTTGGGGTCAAGAATTGTACACCACGTCTAAACCTACTGCCTATCGACCTTCTGAAGAAGTGCCTGGGGTTTATTACTACATTTTCAATTATGATATCACTTGTGGTATCCGTAAGTCTGGCACTATTGAAGGCACCATTCAGATTGTAGAGTAACTACCATTGAATTTCGGCAAGACCTTTTTCTCTTAATATTCTATTTGTTTCGGAAAAATGGCCACATCCTTCAAATCCGCGGTAGACAGACAAAGGAGATGGATGTGAAGTTTCTAGAACTACATGCTTATCGAGATTGATTAGCTTCTTTTTAATGATGGCTTTGTTACCCCAAAGCAGAAAGATTACGTTATCTTTCTTTTGGCTTATTGCTGTAATCACAGCATCTGTAAACAGTTCCCACCCCATATTTTTATGGCTATCAGCTTTCCCTTCTTCTACAGACAAAACCGTATTTAGAAGCAGTACACCCTGATTTGCCCAACGCTCTAAGCTTCCTGAATTTGGGATCGGAATACCGAGATCCCTTTTTATTTCTTTGAAAATATTTTGCAGTGATGGTGGATACTGAACACGATCATTCACGCTAAATGCCAAGCCATGTGCTTGCCCTTTTCCATGATAAGGGTCTTGCCCTAAAATGACAACCTTCAACTCACTCAATGGACATTTTTCGAAAGCCGTATAAATTTCATTGATTGATGGAAAACATGTGACTTCTTGATAGCGCTTTTCAATGAATGAATTCAGTTTAATAAAATACTCTTGATCACATTGATGCTTCAATAGCTCAAACCAATCTTTGTCTTGAATGAAATTCATTTTGCAAAAATAAAAAGGCCTCCTATTAGGAGGCCTTTTCATATCGTTAGTTACAAATTATTTTGCAACAGTAAATTTCTGAGTCAAGTGCTGGCCTTCATTTCCGATAAATACGATAAAGTACATACCTGATTCAAGTCCGCTCACATTGTATTGAAGGGCTGAATTATTCAAAGTGAATTGATCTGCAAGTTTACCAGTAGCATCAAAAATTCTTACTTCTTTGATTTCATCATACTTCACAGATTCAATCTGCAAGAATGATGTTGCAATAGCTGGATAGATC
Organism: Flavobacteriales bacterium; assembly: GCA_027491215.1. Taxonomy (GTDB): domain Bacteria; phylum Bacteroidota; class Bacteroidia; order Flavobacteriales_D; family Sanyastnellaceae; genus JAIXWP01. The sequence continues at coordinate 17,324 of JAIXWP010000089.1, forward strand.
TTCACATCTTCAAATGCCAACTCATTTACTTCAACTGAAGTGCTCGGTTGACAAGGAGTGGTGCTTGCAGTATTTCTGAAAGAGCCGGCTAATGAAGTAATTCCAGTGCCTGCAGCATCCAACCAATCTACTAGATCTTCATTTGCTGGATTAGGATTCCCGGTCCAGTGGCGATCCATCTTACCATAATAATCAGGAGAAGTAGGTGCGTTGCAGAATGATCCACCACCAGTTAGAGTACCTACAATCTTTTTATCCTTGTTAAATATAGGAGAACCAGAGGATCCTCCTTCTGTTACTCCATGATCAGTTTGAGTTGCAACCCAAGTAACTCTCCAGTGGTGATTTGAAGCACCCCAAGAAGCGCTAACTACGTTGCCACCTGTAGAGAATTTCTTAGCATCACCCGCCGGGTGATGAATACACCATACTCTATGTCCATTAACATCAGCAGCAGGAGCTGTTGTTGTCGTTTCCCAACCGGCATAATATGGATTGTAGTTATTTGGAATTGGATCTTCCATTTCAACAAGAGCGAAGTCTGAACCAGAGGCACCGCCATTATCATTACTGTCGGCTCTTAGAATCAAGCCAACCTTTTGCTGCGACATAGGAGCGCTACCTGATCCACAGTTAGCACGTTGGAAATTGAAACGAACCGTAGATGAAGCCAGATCTGCTGCATCGCTGTCTATGGTGCAGTGCATCGCCGTTAGAATATAATTTTTACAGTCGTATGAAGTATTGTTCACAAGACTACCAGTGCAGAATCCTACACCATTCCCAGCCACCAAAGAGAGACGAACTACCGCTTGTCTCTGATCAGCCCAAGCTGTTCCTTCTGGACAATTCACATCAATTTCGCAAGCCTCACTTGTTCCCACTCCACCACGATCTTCTCTTGGATCTTCCATGAATCGATAGAAGTGAACGAATTTCTTTACTTCCAAACGTGGAGTGCCAACCACATTTCCTGGTTGAACATATTCGAAAATAGCTTCATCTCCGATCATATCTGGAGAGCGATAAGCTCCTGTTGGATGATTTTCTGTAAAATCAAATGGGCCTTCGAACCAGCTGCGATCGGCAGCATACATATAGAATTGAGCACCTTGTGGTAAGTAGAAATTATTGAAAATAATTCCTACACCCTTTGCACCATCGGTTTTAAATCTGAATTGGCAAATTTGATTGCCATTCAAATCTGTGGTCCAACGACCTTCTTGAGCAATATCAAGAGATGTATTAACGAATTCACCATACATTGACATTTTACCGAGCTTGTCATCCTCCTCGGCGCGAGCAACAAGTTCTGCGTTATCGAAGGTTTGAAGTTCATAGGTGGTCAGACTGTTGATGTCGTTTTCGTGCATGTTATACCCGGGAGGAGTTGACTGCGCGAAAGAAGAAATGCTAGTAATAATGAGAAATGCTGCGAGTAGCGTTCTTTTCATTTGATGTGATTATTTGTGTACAGGTTTACGGCCGCGAAATATAGCGGTTACCATTTATTTGATATAATTTATTTTTCCCTTGACATGGATTGCTTCCAAAGGTTATTCAATTTCGAGCCATTTTACCCTATTAATGTTGAAAAAATGGGAAGTCTGCATGACTCAAGCTAAATTTGCAATGTGAATAAGATATCGACAGACATTCAGCAGGCCGTAGCTTTCCTAACAGAGGGAAGGCTTGTTGGTATCCCAACAGAAACAGTTTACGGTCTTGCAGCAAATGCCTTGGATCCATTGGCAGTAGCGAGAATATTTGAGGCAAAGCGTCGACCAACATTCGACCCTTTGATTGTCCATGTGCCTGATTTTAAGGCGGTTTCACTCTACGTTAAAAATATTCCCGCACCGCTCGAAGCAATAGCAAAAGCTTTTTGGCCTGGTCCTGTCACTTTGCTTTTTGAAAAAAAAGACATTATTCCCGACCTCGTCACTTCAGGGTTGGAAACTGTTGCGATTCGAGTTCCAAATCATCCTCTAACCTTGGAGTTGCTTGCTGCGCTTGACTTTCCCCTAGCCGCACCTAGCGCCAATCCGTTTGGATATATCTCCCCGACAACTGCTCAACATGTTGTTGATCAGCTAGAAAATGAAGTTTCCATGGTGCTGGATGGTGGTCCATGTTCAATCGGTGTTGAATCTACTATTCTACAATGGTCGGGTGGAAAAATAAAAGTACTACGTTGGGGTGGTCTTTCAGTTGATGATCTCGCAGCATTCAATGCTCAAATAGAAGTAAACACACATAGCACGAGCAATCCAACTGCGCCAGGAATGCTCACTTCGCATTATTCTCCGAGAAAAAAAATGAAGCTCGTATCATCGATTTCTCAAATAAATGAGGTTGAGAATCAAAGAATAGGATTTCTAACTTGGACTTCTAAAAGTGAAAACCCCATGCATTTGACCTTGTCAGAAACAGGCAACGTCGCTGAGGCAAGTCAAAATCTCTTTTCATTTCTCAGAAAATTAGATGCAATGGACATTGATCTCATCATTGCTGAAAAGGTACCGGACATTGGATTAGGCAAGGCGATCAATGATCGACTGACTCGTGCCGCAGCAGAATAGTTTATCCTCCTCTTTTAAAAGGTCGAATGATCAATCTCAAATCTCGTGCATGTCGGAAGTAATTCTGAGCCCAACTGATCAATACTATTATCTTATTCCTAAAGCCAACAAGTTGGTAGACGTGAACGAAAAGCCACGCCATCCATGCAAACCAACCAAACATTTTGAATCGCGGTAATTCAGTAACAGCTTTGTTTCTTCCAATGGTAGCCATGGACCCTAGATCTTTGTAAACAAAGGCAATAGGTGCTTGGTTTGATAATTTTCTTTTGAGATTTTTAGCTACATTCACTCCTTGTTGCATCGCAGGCTGTGCAACCATTGGGTGACCGGTTGGAGCAATTTCTGTAATCATCAGGGCAACATCTCCAATGGCATAAACATCCTGTAAACCTTGGATTTCGTTAAATTCATTTACTAGAATTCTTCCACCCTTGATGTGTGACGCTTCTATTCCTCCTGGCACAACACCTTTCACTCCTGCAGCCCAAATCAACATCGATCCAAAAAGAGTCTTGCCATTATGGCAAGTAACCGTTGTACCATCATAATCACTAACGCGTGTGTCTAACCAGATATCTACGCCCATCTCATTGAGTGCATCATATGCTCTATGTCCACTTTGCGCAGACATTCCCGTCAACAAGCGATTATTAGCTTCCACCAAGTGAACATCCATACCACGGATGTCAAGATCAGGATAATCCTTTGGTAGAATGTCCTTCCGCAATTCTGCGATTGCTCCTGCGAGTTCTACACCTGTTGGCCCTCCTCCTACAATCACCACACTCATCAAGGCTTCCCTCTCCTTGATATCCTTGCTGAGAATAGCCTTCTCAAAATTTTGAATTAATAAACTTCTAATATCCAATGCCTCAGAAACCGACTTCATAGGCATAGATTTTTCTTCAACATTTTTCAATCCGAAGAAATTGGAAGTAGCCCCAGTAGCTAGGACTAAATAATCATAGTTGACTTCTCCAATCGAAGAACAGACGGTCTTTTTTGTCGCATCGATAGAAATGACCTCTGCCATTCTGAAGTAAAAATTCTGATAGTTGGCAAATATTTTTCGAAATGGATAAGCAATGCTTCCAGGTTCAAGACCAGCAGTGGCTACTTGATAAAATAAGGGCTGAAATGCGTGATAATTGTTTTTGTCAATCAATACCACTTGAAAATCACTGTTGCGAAGTGACTTTGCGAGGCTCAACCCTCCGAAGCCTCCACCAATGATAACGATTCGTTTCTTGCTGGTTGGAGGAATGTTCATGATATTCTATTTTTTATTGATATACGTTTTAAAATAACCAAAAACGCTATGTGCTTTATGACAATACTTCGATTGCGAACAACTCGACAAGGGTTGAGAATGCTCGTAAAGATTACAATTGAGCTTTTCTAAGAAGATAAAAAAAGTTGTTTTTCATAATCCGAAATATGATTCGAATCTAACTCAAATAGAATGATGTACTCCACTTTTTTACCTTAAAATTCTCTAATTTCTTCAATGGTAATTTCTAGCTCAGATTGATCTAATTTTTCAATTATGATAAGATCAATTTTTCGCAGTTAATTCCAAAACAAAAAGCTGTAATACATCACCTTAAAATCAAAGACAGATTGACCGTGTTGTTTCCCTAAGATTCAAGAAAATAAAGAGCAAAAAAAAAGGCCGTTGGAATAACGACCTTTGTAGCGGGAGGGGGGCACGATCCCCCGACCTCATGATTATGAATCATGCGCTCTAACCAGCTGAGCTACCCCGCCATTTCGCCAAAGCGGGCGCAAATATAGTCTTTTTTCTGAATTCAAAAAGCGCAAGGACAAAAACCTCAGAATTTATAAACAGACTTTAATTAAACGATTGAAAAACAAGAGCTTTTGAATTTATCCACCTTTCAGTTTTTTACCTTTAAGATATGATTAATGCATTAAAAACATTATCCTTGCAAAACATACCTAGCTACAAAACCCTTGTTTTATGGAAAAAACCAAATTAGAACTCGAATATATCATCCGTACTACTGACAATATTCTATTCAATTGTATTTCTACTCCATCAGGCCTAGAAGAATGGTTCGCAGATGAAGTAAATATTCGTGGTGATGTCTTCACATTTTTTTGGGAAGGTGAAGAGCGTAAAGCAGAACTTGTGACGGTTAAGAAAAATCAATCTGTGAAATTTCATTGGATGGAAGACGGAAAGGAAAAAACCTTTTTCGAAATGCGCATCAAAATTGATGACATGACCAACGAAGTAGCGTTGCTTGTTACCGACTTCTGTGAAGCTGGTGAAGAAGAAGATGCTAAAATGCTTTGGGATAGCTCTGTGGATAATCTAAAACGAAATATTGGGGGCTAAGCTTTACCATTTCGTGTAAAGGTCCTTCGTAATCGTCTTGTAAGCCTCTGTGAATTGACCAGGGCTGAACTCAATTAATATGGACTCCATTAATGGTTCAGATGGAGAGCTTGATTTCACATATTCTACAAGCACTCTGCTCGCGTCTTTATGCGGTAATGTAAAAACATGGCAGATCCTTGAAGGAAAAATCCCCGATTCCTCTGCAGCAAAAGTCCATCTCGAAAGTTGATTTTTAGGAAAAATAAGAGCGATTTTACCTTCAGGAGCAAGTAGTCCTTTTGCCTTCGCCATGAATTGTTCTGCAGGCAAGCTATCATCATGACGAGCGGCATTTCTGCTCGGATCGGCTGCTCTGAGCGATTGACTGAAATATGGAGGATTACTAATGATCAAGTCAAATTTTTCCTTCGATGCAATCTTGAGAAAATCACCTTGATGTAGTTTTAATCGACCCTGCCAAGGCGCTAGTGAGAAATTATAACGTGCATCCTCAGCACTGCCCTCATCTATTTCAATGGCTTCCACCAGTGCATCTTGGCTGCGCTGCGCGCAAATCAAAGCGATGACACCTGTACCGCTTCCTACATCCAAAATATGTTTTGCACCATCAACATTAGCCCAAGCACCAAGCAAAACGCCATCCGTACCCACGCGCATCGCACTTCTCGATTGAAATACTTCGAACTGCTTAAAACGAAATGGTTTTTCAGGCATGCTAGGGATCATCTATTCATCTCCTTTTCTTTGATTCCAAGTTTGATAACTACTGTCTTGTACTTTTCGGTCAGTGGGCACCTCTCTAAGTGGCTCGCATGGATGCAATGTAGCAAAACAATCCTTTGGCAAACCTTGATAAATACGCGTGCCTTCTTTTTTCCAAGCTAGCATTTCATCGCTCACTTGTTTTACAATTTTTGCTGGACTACCCACTACTACGCTTCGTGGCGGAATTTCCATATCAGCAGGTACAAAACAAAGCGACCCAATAATACTGCCCTCGCCTACCACTACTCTATCCATCACCACAGCATTCATTCCCACCATACAGTCCTTTCCGATTTCAGCGCCGTGAATAATTGCGCCGTGGCCGATGTGTGCGTTTTCGTGCAATGTAACAGTAACGCCGGGGAACATATGAATTGTACAGTTTTCTTGCACATTACTACCATCCTTGATGATGATCTGTCCCCAATCACCGCGGATTGCCGCACCCGGGCCTATATAGACATCTTTTCCAATGATTACATTTCCTGTCACTGTCGCATTTGGATGAACGAAAGCCGACTCATGTACTACTGGAATAAATCCATTGAATGAAAATATATTCGCCATTCTTAAACGCGTTCTATAACCATTGCAAATCCTTGACCCACGCCGATGCACATAGTGCAAAGAGCATATTTTTTATTTGATCTTTCTAACTCAATTGCTGCAGTTTGCATTAATCGAGTACCGCTCATACCTAGTGGGTGACCAAGTGCAATAGCTCCACCATTGATATTGATGCGCGGATCATTATCGGCAAGTCCTAGTTGTCTTGTACAAGCAAGAACTTGTGCCGCGAAGGCCTCATTCACCTCAATAATATCCATTTGATCCAATGTCAATCCTGCTCTTTTAAGCGCGAGCTTTGATGCTTCCACTGGACCTATTCCCATAATTCTTGGCTCACAGCCACTCACTCCGCTGCTCAAGATTCTCGCCTGAGGAGTTAAGCCGGAAAGCTTTAATCCATTTTCGCTAGCAACAAGGATTGCTGCGGCTCCGTCATTCAATCCAGAAGCGTTTCCTGCTGTCACTGTTCCATCTTTTCTAAATGCTGCCTTGAGTTTTCCAAGGCCTTCAATTGTAGAATTAGGTTTTGAAAATTCATCCGACATAAATTGAATCGCCTCTCCTTTCTTCTGTGGGATTTCCACTGGGATAATTTCTAAAGCGTGCCTTCCACTTTGTACAGCAGCGGCAGCTTTATTCTGCGACCACAGTGCGAATGCATCTTGATCCTCTCTTGAGATCTGAAACATCTCTGCAAGATTCTCAGCCGTTTCGCCCATTGCATCCGTACCGTACATCTCTTTCATTTTTGGATGAATGAATCTCCAACCAAAACTTGAATCAAACATTTGAGCATCTCGTCCGAATGGAGTCGATGTTTTGCTTATGACCCAAGGGCCTCTAGTCATATTCTCTACTCCTCCTGCAATGAATAAATCGCCTTCATTGGAATGAGCCGCGCGAGCTGCTTGTGCAACTGCTGACATCCCTGAGGCACAAAGTCTATTCGTGGTTTCACCTGGCACTGTAACGGGAAATCCTGCAAGCAAAAGGGCCATACGAGCAACGTTGCGATTGTCCTCACCTGCTTGATTCGCACAACCCATTATTACATCGCTAATTAACTGTGGATCAAGTTGAGGATATTTTTTGAGCAAGCCAGCTAAAACAACTGCTGCTAAATCATCTGTTCTGACAGGCGCTAACGTTCCTCCGAAGTTTCCAATCGCAGTGCGCACACCGCCTACAATAAAAGCATTCATAAATAAGTTTCTTTGCGACAAAGATGTAAAAACTTAGCATCGATTATAGATAAATTTACACAATAATGAACTTCTTATGCTCTTAACGATTGCACATGGCGCTACGGATGACAGTTTTTACGGATTAGTCCTTCTTGCAATCATTGTCTATATAGCTTTTGTAGCCATTTCTCTATTCAATACAAATGGAAAAAATCTTTCTCTCTGGATTTTCAATACCATATTTGCTGTATTGCTATCACCTATCATGATCTTTATTTTGATGTTTCCTTCTGCAGTAATCATCATCCCTATTATCTACATAGCCTGCCTAGTCGTTCATATTAGAGCAATAATTAAGAGAAAAAGAAATGCAAAAACTGTTTAGTGGATTAGCACTTCTTCTGATTTTCCTTGCATGGTCATGTGGCTCAAACAAGCCCATGGATGCTACCAAGACTCCAAACTATTTTAGACTCTTAACTAGCGGATCTGATTTTGATAGCTTGTCAGGAGAACCTTTATCTGCGAAGCACTCCAGAGTAGGCACTGTTAAGGTCGTTTGGAAAATTGATGAGAAAGGAATCTATTTCATTCAATCAAAGTACTACAATTATCATAGCGATTTTTGTAATGCCCAATTCAATAGTTGGGAAACATTAGAAACATTTAATGCCGCTAATTATCACACCAATATTCTACAGAAGTATTGTCTTGGAAACCTGAACTTCTATTCTGACCTAAACATCTACACGTTAGAACTAACGGCCTCTACAGAGTATAATGTAGATCAGATAGAAGAGTTTTTTAAGCAGGTTCAGACCAGCATGACCTTCGAGCATGACTTACGGTTATGCATTTCTACAGACTTTTTAATTGAAAAAGAATCAGAATTTGATGTGCCGAAAATTTCTACTTCAGAACTCTATGGTCAGTTGAAATTTCAAATTATTCGAAGCGGTAAAGTTTATGGGCGGTTAGTAGTTCTTGATAGTCTGACAAAAAATAGCGACGTTTCCCCAACTGATATTATTATAGTGCATGGCTCACCACTAGAAATTCCATTATGCAGAGCAATAGTCTCCGATGCATTCCAAACTCCATTGTCGCATATTCAAATTCTGAGTAGGTCTCGAGGTACTCCTAGCTGTGCTGTTTTGAATAAAAGTGAACTTGATGAATTAATGGCATTAAAAGATCAATACATCGAATTGAATATTTCAAATGATGATTTTTCGTTGAGAAAACTAGAAGAATCTGAATGGAGAAAATACGCTGTATTGGAGAAGCCAGCACCAAGATTGTTGATTTACTCTTTCGACAAGGAGTTTTTATCAGGAAAAGATCTAGATCTTAAGTCAAAGAAATTGGTTGGAAATAAAGCAGCTGCATTTGGAGAATTAGCTCAATTAGGCAGAAAAAACAAGAGTTCTTTTACTACTCCGGAAGATGCATTCGCAATACCATTCTATTATTTCAACGATCATCTCACGAGATTCGGAATCATCAATGATGTGATCAAGTTAAACAATATTCAGGATCCTTATTCTGAGCGAGAAAAGGTTGATAGTCTGCTCAAATCGATTCGAAAAGCCATCAAGCAAAACGATGTAAGAGCAGAACTTCATCGCTATGTGGATGAACGATTGAATAAGTCACCTTTTAGATCATTCCGCTTTAGAAGCAGCAGCAATGCTGAAGACATTGATGGATTCTCGGGTGCAGGGCTTTACACCAGCAAAACTTATGTGAAAGGCGATAGTGTAAAAACAATTGACCGCGCAATTAAAGCAGTTTGGGCAAGCGTATTCAACGATCAAGCCTACTACGAAAGGTGGAGCAAAGGAATCGATCTCACAACTGTGCAAATGGGCATATTGGTGCATAGAAGTTTCCCTGACGAGGAGGTCAATGGTGTAGTGATTAGCAGTAATATTTATCGTCCAAGTTTTATCGGTATCACAGTAAACCTTCAAAAAGGAGATGAAGATGTAGTTTCGCCTACGAATGGTAATACCACAGAGCAAGTAATTTTAATGGATGGTGGGCAGTTTTTAAATGGAAAAGAAAAAGTGGGATGTGATTATATCAGCATGAGTAACTTGAATAATTATCAGCCTTTATTGAACAAGGAGCAATACATGAATCTCTACTACGCCATAACTGAGATTAAAGAGCACCTCTACTTCTCCAACTTCGGTGATCATAACAAAGGTTACAATAATTATGCATTAGATATCGAGTTCAAGTTTGATAAGAATGGAAAACTATATATCAAACAAGTTAGGCCTGCCTAGTTCAATTATATTTGCTGCATGAGTGAAAATCGACCTTTGATTTTGGTCACCAATGATGATAGCATATATTCCAAAGGAATTAAAAGTCTAGTTGAAGCCGTTTCTTCTTTAGGGGAAGTAATTGTAGTAGCGCCAGATAGTCCGCAAAGCGGAATGGGGCATGCTGTTACTATTCACGGTATTCTTCGTATCAATGAGGAAAAAATATTTGGAGATATAAAAGCTTACACCACCAGCGGAACGCCGGTTGATTGCGTAAAGCTTGCTATAGCAAAGGTCCTTCCTCGAAAACCAGATTTATTGGTGAGTGGAATTAACCACGGATCAAACTCTTCGATCAACGTAATCTATTCAGGAACTATGTCAGCGGCAGTAGAAGGAGCCGTTGAAGGAATTCCATCCGTTGGATTCTCTCTTCTTGACTTCAGTGCTGATGCAGACTTCAGAGCTGCAATGAAAATTGCACATGACGTATCAAAACAAATTTTAGAAGATAAGGGATTACCTGAAGGAACTTGTTTGAATGTGAACATTCCAAAAGGAAGTCCTGAAGAAATTAAAGGTGTGAAAATATGCAGACAAGCGAAAGCGAATTGGGAGGATAATTTCGATCATCGTATTGATCCAATGGGCAAGCCTTACTACTGGATGCTTGGGGAGTTCAAGAACTATGATAAGGGAGAGGACACAGACGAATTTGCATTGTCTCACCAATTTATTTCAATTGTTCCCGTTCATTACGACCTTACTGCCTATCACGCTATTTCACACTTACAACAATGGACATTATGATGAAAGACAAATTAGACAAGTTCTGGGTGGGTGCTATTCTTGGTGTAATCGGAGCCATCCTTGGATTCATGATTTATGGTTTGATTTGGGCCCAAGCCAACGATGTAACCTTCATGTATTTTTATAAAGATGTATTTATCGGAACCAGTTTTTTTACCGATAAAATTGTAACAATTAGTGTACTACTTGATGTGGTCCTTTTCTTTGTATTTATGAGATTCAACTGGTACAACCTCTGCAAAGGACTACTGGCAGTAGTGATTCTAGCTGTGCCTGTTGCCATTTACTACTACTGATTTTATGAAATTATATATCATCGCCGGAGAAGCGAGCGGAGATTTACATGGATCTAACTTGATTAAAGAAATCAAGCAGTTGGATCCGACTACCGATATTCGCTGCTGGGGCGGTGAACTCATGCAAGCAGAAGGAGGCAAACTTGTAAAGCATTATAGAGACCTCGCATTTATGGGATTCGTTGAAGTCTTACTTAACCTCCGCACTATTCTTCGCAATATTGATTTTTGTAAAAGCGATATTCTCGAATACAAACCCGACACATTAGTATTAATAGACTATCCAGGATTTAATTTAAGAATCGCCGAATGGGCTAAAGAACAAGGCATTCGAGTAGTCTACTATATTTCTCCTCAAATCTGGGCTTGGAAACAGGGCCGCGTTCACAAGATTAAAAAAGTAGTGGATGAAATGTGTGTTGTACTTCCGTTCGAACAAGATTTTTACAAAAAATTTGATTATCCAGTTCACTTCGTAGGCCATCCTCTTTTAGATGAAATTGAAAAAAAACAATTTCATCAAGAAAGAGAGAAATTAATTGTGCTCCTCCCTGGAAGCCGCAAGCAAGAAATAAAAAGAATGCTTCCCATCATGTTAGAAGCTTCAAAGCATTTTCCAGAATATAAATATGTCATCGCTGGTGCACCTGGCCAAGAAGCTGCTTTCTATCAACAATTCATGACAAATTCAAATATTGAATTGGTATTTGGTAAAACGTATGAGCTATTGAATAAAGCTAGTATCGGTCTAATTACAAGCGGTACAGCAACATTGGAAGCTGGATTATTCAAACTACCACAAATTGTTTGCTACAAAGGCAGTGCAATATCAATTGCAATTGCCCGAATGATCATAAAAATAAAATACATCTCTTTGGTCAACCTTATCCTAGACCGCTCTGCTGTTCTCGAATTAATACAATCCGATCTCAATCAAGATCGTCTTCAAAAAGAAATGTCTGAACTTCTTTTTTCACCAGAAAGAAAAGAAAAAATGAAGTCTGACTACGATGAATTACATCAAGCATTAGGTGGTAAAGGCGCTTCTAAAAGAACTGCCATGATTGTGTTGAAAAGTTCGTAGCCTCCCGTTCTCCCAAGCGCGTAAGCGATTTAATTTCGTCCAAGTGATGAAGAAGATTTTGTCTACTTTTTCTTTGGTAATAATTGCCTTGTGTACCATTGCGGCACAGCCGCTTAAGGTGGGGCTTTTCTATGGACAAGAATTCCAACGAGCAACGATCACGCTTGTAAAAGGTTCGATAGATGTTTATATCGATCAAAAACTTTCAGTACAAATATCTGCAGGAGAAAGTTTTGAATTGAGCTACGCTGGAAGCCAGCTGCGCCTGATAAAAGGTGCGAATGCTTCTAACGGAGATAACATTATCAGTCTCGTTTCATCCGATCAAGCTCAATTCAAAATCCAACCAGCGGGTCTCAAAGCTAATGGCAGACTTTACCAAGGAAACATTTCTGCTGTAAAAGCTCCTGGACGATTGCAACTTATCAATGTATTACACCTCGAATCTTACATTCCTGGAGTGATCGAAGCAGAAGGCGGGGCGAATCATGAGCTCGAGTATTATAAAGTACAGGCCATAATATCCCGAACGTATGCTGTGAGCAATCTTCGACGTCATGAAGCTGATGGCTACAATGTTTGCGATGCAACTCATTGTCAAGTATATCACGGTATGTCGAGACATGAGCCACTTACAAATAAAGCAACGCGAGAAACAGAGGATGTAGTAATTGTTGATCAGAATATCGATTTGATTACTGCAGCCTTTCACTCGAATTGTGGGGGGCATACTAATAATGCAGAGGATGTTTGGAGCAAGCCACTCTCCTATTGCGTTGGTCGCCCTGATACATTTTGCCTAGTGATGCCACATAGCAATTGGGAGAAATCGATTCCAACATCTCAATGGTTGGCTTATCTCGAAAAAAAGAGATATCCAGAAACAGACACTGCTTTATCGAGCGCACTTGCATTCTTCCCGTCACAAAAACAGGTCTATTTCGTTGATAGTACATTCAAAATACCGACAAAAGTGATTCGAAGTGATTTCAAATTGAAGTCTTCTTACTTCACTGTTCATCAAATGGGCGAGAACATTACCTTCATTGGTCAAGGCTTTGGTCACGGTGTTGGACTTTGTCAAGAAGGTGCCATTAGAATGGCACAATTGGGCTACTCACATCAAGATATCATCCACTATTATTATAAGGATGTTCATCTTATTCCATTGAGATTCAGATGGTTTTTCAAAGAAGATGTGTATTAACACTCTTTTGGAGACGTTAACAACTGAAATTCTGAGGTTGTCGCTAAATTTGTTTTTCAATTAACTGTACTTTCATAACACACCAACAAATGACACCTGTGAAGCAGCTATCCTTAATGATAGGATTCCTCTTTTTGAGCGCATGTTCTTATGCTCAGTCAACGGCTAAAATTGTTATTAAGAAAAATGTAAATGGACAAATTACCGAAGAGGTAAAAGAGGTTGAAATTGGCGATGGTGTGGATATTTCAGAAGTCCTTATTCAAATGGGACTACTTGATGAATTTGGTCAAATGCAACCTGGTCAAGAGTTTGAAATCAATATTCAAAAGAAATCATATATCGAAAATAGAAATGGTCAAGACTGGACCATGTATCCACCACTTTCACCTCAATATCGCTCATCCGGCGAAATGAAAAAAACCGCATACCTTGGAGTGATTCTAAATGATTATAGCGAAAATATTGGAAAGAAAAGAATTGAAGGTGCTCTTATCACAGAAGTAATTGAAAACAGTCCAGCTGCGCAAGCAGAGCTGCAAGTCGGAGATGTAGTAGTTTCTGTTGATGATGTTGATTGTAAAACAACGCAAGACTTAATCGAAGCTATTCAAGGAAAGAATCCTGGAGATAAAGTAAAAATAGCATACATACGCGATGGTAAAAAGAAATCTAATACCATCATTTTAGGAGAAAGAGAAATTGAGTCATTTGAGAATTTTAGTGATGATGAATTTGAAGAAATGATTATGCCATTCGACGGAATGGACTTCGATTATTTTTTCAGACCAGACTCTATCACGATTAGATGCCCAGACTCAAAAAGCAGTCCTTGTGATTCCATGAAGATTTGTCAACCGTTCACTTGGAATTCCGAAGGTTTCGAAATCGAAGAGGCTCCATTCCTCGGAGTTACTCCCGGACAAGGATACGAGGGCAAAGGCGTTATGATCGGCGAAATTGTTAATGGATCATGTGCAGAGACCATGGGACTTACCGAAGGGGATATCATTCTTGAAATTAATGGTATTTCAGTTTCTAATTTCGATGAATTGAGAGAGGATATAGCAGCAATGAAAGCAGGTGCTTCAATCACTGTCAAAGTTTCAAGAGAAGGAAAAAACAAAGAGTTTAGCGGTATCCTTGGTTCTAAGCCATCGAGCCGTAAAGATGACTTCCGAATCTTCCACGACTTTAAAGGCTTGGATGAAAATGGAAATTACACCTACGATTTTGAATTTGACATGGACCTCGAGGATGCTCAAATGCACATGGAAAATTTGATGCAGATTTTAGAGGAACAGCAATTTAAGTTGGAAGAAAAGCAACATCAATTGCAAGAGAAACTAAACGAGTTGAGAACGGATCGTGAGAGCATTACAATTTCTATTGAATTGATGGATATCTCTTCAACAGAAAAAGAAACGCTTAACAAAACCCTCCAAACACCAATTAGCGGTGCCAATGATTTGTTATTTGAAAGAATTTCATTCTTCCCGAACCCAAACAACGGAGTCTTGAATTTGAATTTCCAACCGAAAGAGCAAGGCGATGTCACTATCATTATTTACGATACAAGTGGAGCTCAAGTTTATTATGAGTTCCTCTCTGGCACATTCGGTAACTATAATAACGTCATCGATCTTCAAGACCAGCCGAATGGATCTTACTATTTGCAGATTATCCAAAATGGAAAATCATTCAGCAAAAAGATCGTAAAAGGAAAATAATTTTCCTCGAGTACAATATTTCAAAAAAGACAAGGTTATATACCACAGAAACCGATGCAAGGAAAATGTGGTTACTGACCAAGTGATTTAGTCACTTGTGATGCTTTCAAAGGGAGAGGCAGGCAGTATCATAATCCGATTAAACCAACTAGTTAGTAGCCGCACCGCATCGGATTATCTTCTACCATGGTGAATATATTTCACCTCCCATTCTTCCAATTTTTCTAAGAGTATTTTTGTTGAATTCATTGGTAAAAGGAATTCCACTTCTGCTTTTTCACCGAACGGTGCAGCAATTTTTTCAAAATTCATTTCTTTTAAAAGCTTCATCACCTGCGGCATGATTGCATAGTCGAAGGAAATCGTGTAGTGATCCATGATGGGAACATCTTTAATCCCCGCGTTTTCTATCGCTAGCTTTGATGACGTTTTGTAAGCGTCAATAAGACCGCTCGTTCCAAGTTTGGTCCCGCCATAATATCGAATCACTGCTATTAAAACATTGGTTAAGTCGAAAGACTGTATTTGCCCGTAAATGGGCTTCCCAGCAGTTCCACTAGGCTCACCGTCATCATTGATGCGATAGTGCTTTTTTTCCCAACCCAAACGCCAACTATAGCAAATGTGGGTAGCTTGGTGATGTTCGGTCCAGAGTTTATCCAGTATTCCCTTTATCTCTTGCTCAGAATAAACTTCATAAGCCAAACCAATGTGCTTACTTCCAGACACACGATACATGGACTCACCAGTCGATGATACAGTTTTATAATTAGAAAAATTTTCCAAGAAAAATTATGAAATCGGATTGAGCATCACGCTAAAAACCGTGATCGAATTTGGATCTCGCTCGAAGTAAAGTTTATCAAGCGCGCCAAGAATATTCTTTGCTCTAAAGTAAGAAGTGTGGAGACTATTTTCCCCCTTGATCGACCATTGAATGGTATAACTACTTTCAGCCTCTTTGTAATTTTTTACATACTCCAACATCACTTTGAGAGCTTCTATTTGAGAAGCCCCTTCACAGCTATGGAATAAGAAACTTTGATTGTGACGTGGATTTGCTGTGATAAGACGTAGCAAGAAATTGCGACCTTGATCTTCAAAATTAAAAATCAAACTATTCTGTCCTAGTCCGATGTATGTTCCAATCTCCGCTTGAAGATTGGCAATTTCTATGTTTTTATCTAACGTCATAAAAGTAATCTAAATGGTAAAATTAGTGATCTAATCTTTGAAACTCAGAATTGTTGCTCACATATTCTGGGATCATTAACTTCAATTGTGCTACAATTTTTTCATTGTTTTGTTCGTCAAATAAAGAGATAAGTTGAGAGATCTGTTGCGAGATATCATCATAAGAATACTCTCTCACTTTTGCAATCAATATTTTTTCGTGTGGCGTTGGCAGTGAATTTTCTTTGTCACTAAGCACTTCTTCATATAATTTCTCCCCGGGTCGAAGGCCTGTAAATTTAATTTCAATATCCCGCCCTTCCTCAAGACCACTCAGTTTGAGCATGTTTTTCGCAAGATCAATAATCTTGACACTCTCACCCATATCAAACGCGAATATCTCTCCTCCTTTCCCCATTGCGCTGGCCTGCAATACTAGTTGAGAAGCTTCAGGAATAGTCATGAAAAATCTTGTTACATCCTCATGAGTCACCGTAAGTGGACCACCAACTTCTATTTGTTTTTTGAAAATAGGAATCACTGAACCATTGCTGCCAAGAACATTTCCAAATCGCGTGGTTATATAGTTAGTTGTAGATTGACTATTCTTTGATTGAACATACATCTCTGCCGCGCGCTTGCTGCTCCCCATAACACTTGTAGGGTTAACTGCTTTATCCGTAGAAATGAAGATGAAGTCTTTCACTGCAAAATCAGCTGCGAGATCAGAGAGATTTTTTGTGCCAAGAACATTTACTAAGATGGCCTCACTTGGATTACTTTCCATAAGAGGCACATGTTTGTATGCAGCAGCATGAAAAATAATATCAGGTCTGAAATGATCCATCATTCTTTTCATGCGGTCGTATTGTCTCACATCCCCAATTACTGGCTCCCAAATTACTTCATCGAAAGATTTTCTTAATTCATTATCCAATTCAAAAAGCGGCGTTTCTGCTTGATCGAGCAGCACCAGTTTTTTTGGATTATAATTAAGTACTTGTCTTGCAAGTTCACTCCCAATGCTTCCCGCAGCACCAGTTATGAGTACTATTTTGCCTTTCAACTTTTGATTGATCTGAGTATTATCGAGTTGAATGGGTTCCCTGCCTAAAAGATCCTCAATACGAATATCCCTTATCTGACGAACACTCAACTCTCCTCCGATCCACTGCGTTGCTGGCGGAAGCTGACTGACTTTTACATTGTGCTCCAACGCTAATTTGATGATCTCTGCCTTCCTTGACTGAGGCAGATTTGGGACCGCTAAAATGATTTCGTCTACTTTTTCCGAAGAGAGAAGATCATTTAATTTTTTTGATTGATAGATGTCAGCACCTTCTAGTTTTTTACCAGCTTTATTTTTGTCGTCATCTAAAAAAGCGATGACTTCCATTCCAGAACGTGAGTCTCTATCTATCGTTCTTTTAGTAATCAAGCCACCTTCACCCGCACCAAACACTAGTACACGCTTACGTGTCTTTGCTGGGGTTTTAAGTTCGATATAAAGCACTTTCACCGCAATTCTGCTTACAATCATTGCGAATAATGAAAGCAAGTATTCGATGATTAGAATTGAGAATGGTAAATAATAGGTTCCATCTAAAAAATGAAACTTGAAAAAATTCAGCGCTGCGAATGCAGCGGTACCTGAAGAAAGTACCACAAAAATCCTCAAGGTATCTTGAGTACTAGTGTATCTAATTATACCAGCATAAGTTCTTCCAAGCACAAAGGACACAGCTCTAATCGCCAAGAAAATTGGAAGAAAGGCTTTAGCAAGATCTATCTCAATCCTCGGTGGTTGAAACTCGAACCTTATCAAATATGCTAGCAGCAACGCTACAAAGCATACCCCAAGATCAACCAAAAATATGATCCATCTCGGGGTATTTTTTGTAGGTAAAAAATTCATTTAATCGATTGGATTAACAAGCTTCAATAACCATTGCACTTGCTCCACCACCGCCATTGCAGATACCTGCGCCGCCTAGTTTCGCATTGTTTTGCTTGAGAATGTGAATCAATGATACGATGATACGAGCACCGCTACAACCTAGCGGGTGACCTAGTGACACTGCGCCACCATTAACGTTCACCTTAGCTGCATCCAATCCCATTTTTTGCATATTAACGATTCCTACGACTGAAAATGCCTCATTCAATTCTACGAATTCAAGATCTGACATTTGCTTACCAGCTTTAGCAACAGCTTTTGGCAATGCTAAAGAAGGAGTTGTAGTAAACCATTCTGGAGCCTGTTCTGCATCGGCATAAGAAACAATCTTAGCTATAGGCTTAAGCCCAAGAGACTCCATTTTTTCTTTGCTCATCAACACAACTGCTGCAGCGCCATCATTCATTGTAGATGCATTTGCGGCAGTAACTGTCCCTTCTTTGCTGAATACTGGCTTCAACTGAGGAATCTTATCAAAATTTACACTCTTATATTCTTCGTCTTCTTTAAAAACCACTACATCGCCTTTGCGACCAACGATTTCTACTGGAACTATTTCATCATTGAATTTACCAGCAGCCCATGCAGCGGCAGAACGCTTGTATGATTCAATTGCAAAATTATCTTGATCTTCACGAGAGATATTGCATTCTTTAGCGCACATGTCAGCCGCATTGCCCATTGCGTAATTATGGTAAACATCCGTAAGACCATCTTTTGCTAGACCATCAATGAGTGTTGCGTTACCATACTTATTACCCCAACGAAGGCTATCAGAATAGAATGGCACATTCGACATGCTTTCCATTCCACCTGCAACAACCACGTCAGCATCGCCAAGCATAATGCTTTGAGCTCCTTGCATGATAGCTTTCATGCCTGATGCACACACCTTATTCACTGTGGTGCATTGAACCGAATCCGGTAAACCTGCAAATTTCGCCGCTTGACGAGCAGGAGCTTGACCGAGATTAGCTTGAAGCACAGAGCCCATTAGTACATCTTGAACTTCTGTTGGGGCAAGGTTAATTCTTTCCAAAGCGCCCTTAATTGCCACTGCACCAAGCTTTGTGGCTGAAAGTGAGGCCAGCGAACCTCCGAAGCTTCCCATAGGAGTTCGTACTGCTGATACAATATATACTTCTTTCATTATCATTAAATGTGACGCAAAAGTGCGCAATTCCTAGCAAAAAACAATCAATTTAAGAATATTAACCAAATGTAACCTTCTAACAATTGCATAGGTATAAAGACACGCTTGTCTCCCCTTACCCTATAACAAACAAGCAAAACAAAAATGAAAACATTGGAACGCTGCAAAATAGCTCTAGGACTGGTGGTCCTACTGTTAGCAAATTTCAATTCACACAGTCAAAACACGCCTGCGACTTCGTGCAGCAGTGATCACAAGAATGATAGCCTCATTCAACATGATCCCCGATTTGCTAGAAGTCTATTCATGCTTGAACAAGCTTTTCATCAAAACATGCAATTGCCATCAGCCGATCGCACTGATGATTTATATTCCATTCCAGTTGTGGTTCATGTTATTCACGAAGGTGAAGCATATGGCCAGGGAAGTAATATTACCGACGAGCAGATTTATTCTGCAATCGCTGCATTGAATGATGACTTCCGTAAAGTGACAGGCACCAACGGTTTTGGGGCAGGCGTAGATGTAAAAATCCAGTTTTGTTTGGCAAGCAGAAATCCTAATGGTCAACCAACTACTGGTATCAATCGTGTAAACGGCAGCAGCGTTGCCCTTTACGCAGACCAAGGAATTGAGTCTACCGGAAATGCTGGTGCAAACGAAGAAGCAGTTAAAGCTTTGAGTACTTGGCCTAGAGCTAGCTACATAAATATATGGGTAGTTAATGAAATTGAAAATAATGACGGAGGAAGCGGTGTACAAGGGTATGCATACTTCCCCTTCAACAATCCTATAGATGGAATCGTAGTACTTCATAACGCATTCGGAACAGTTGGTAATTTGAAGTCTTACACCAACATGAATAGAACTCTGACGCATGAAATGGGGCACTTCTTTGGTCTATATCATACCTTCCATGAAACAACATCTTGCGCTAGCGAAACGAATTGCTCTACTGCTGGCGACCGTGTTTGTGATACGCCACCTACCATCTTAAATGCATCATGCAGCGCTCCTGCGTGCAGCGGAACACAACAAGTCGCAAACTATCTTGACTATACTTCACAAACTTGTCAAGACATGTTTACTGAAGGTCAGAAAACTAGAATGCGTACAACACTTGAAACACAGAGAACTTCTTTGCTCACAAGCTTAGGATGTATGCCAGTATATGTTCGCGATGCAGGTATTACACAAGTGTTTGCTCCTGCTGGAACAAGCTGTAATACATCATACACTCCTTCGGTAACACTTACCAATTTCGGAAGTGCAGCACTTACAAGCGTTGCGATTCAGTATAATATTGATGGTGTAGGTTCCAGCACTTATAGCTGGACAGGTAACTTGGCATCAGGTTCAAGCGCTAATGTGACATTACCTACAATTATTGCTTCACTTGGCAGCCATACATTCTATGCATGGACCAACAATCCTAATGGACTTGTTGATGAAAACCTGAGCAACAATCAAAGTACAAGTCTATTCACAGTGACAACAGGTGCCACTCTAGAACTAGTTGTTCAAATCGACTATTTCGGAACGGAAACCACTTGGGAAGTTGTGGATAGTAATGATAATCAGATCGCCTATGGTGGTCCGTATGTGAACAATCAACAAGGAACAACTTATAACGAATCGCTCTGCCTACCTAACGGATGCTATACGTTGATTTTTCACGACGCATATGGAGATGGCATGGCCTTCACTAATGGACAGTTTACATTGTATGGTCCAGAGGATGAAGTCCTTGCTCATGCCAGCGGCAACTGGGGAGCAACTAATTCCACAGATTTTTGTGTGACTGCGGCTCCAGCAGGAAGTGCACCTACAGCGACTTTCACCACTAATGACAACATCATTTGTGCTGGCGGAAATATAAACTTCACATACACTGGACAAAACAATCCAACTTCATATACTTGGATTTTCGAAGGGGCATCAACTGCGTTAAGTTCTATGGCTAATCCATCGAACATTGTTTATCAAACACCAGGTACATATGATGTGACACTCACGGTATCAAATGAATTTGGTTCTGCCAATTTCGTTTGTTCTAATTGCATCACAGTTTCTGCTGCACCGACCGTGACTTTGACACCAACAGCTACAACTTGTTCCGGTACGGCAAATGGATCTATTGCAACACTAGCTTCCGGTACTAATTCACCATTCAGCTATGCATGGAACAATGGTGCAAGCACTGCGAACATTTCAAATCTTGCTGCCGGTGCGTATAATGTCACGGTAACAGATGCTCAAGGATGTGTTCGTCAACAAAGCACTGCTGTTACATCACCAGCTCCTATTGTAATCACTGGATCTGCAATAGCAACAACTTGCAGCGGAAGTAATAATGGAAGTATCACCGTTTCTGCCACCGGTGGAACTGGTACTAAAACATATATCTGGAATAATGGAATGAACGGAACGACCATCAGTGAGCTCGCAGCTGGTACATACACTGTTTCAGTAACAGATGCTAATGGTTGTAATAACTTCGCATCATTCACAGTTGGAGCTCCAGCTTCTCTTCAAGTTTCAGTATTCCATTCGGATGCAACTTGTAATGGAGCACAAGATGGAACGGCTGTAGCATCCTTTACCGGGGGAACAGGTACTGTAACATATGCTTGGAGCACAGGCAACGAAGGACAGTTTGACACCAACCTTGGTGCTGGCACTTACATTGTGACTGCAACTGATGCAAATGGTTGTACTGATAGCGAATCATTCATTATTGAAGAACCTCAAATGTTGGTTGCTAACATCATCGTACTTTCTCCAGAAACATGTGCTGGAAATGATGGTAGTGCTTCGATTGAAGTAGAAGGTGGTAATGGAAACTACATCATCGTATGGGGTGATGGTTCGAACACCGCAATTGCTGAAGGACTTTCTGCTGGAAATTACTTCGTCAGTATTGCTGATAACAACGGTTGTGCACTAAATGCAAATGTGAGCATACCATACGAGTGCGACACTCCTGCACCAACTACAAAACTAGTTGATGCTGATTGTGGAGCGACTGGTTTAGCTCTTACTGCAGTGATTAGCTGCAATGCAGTAGAATCAGCGAGTATGTATCAGTGGAAGTTTACAACAGCAACTGGACAAGTACTAACTGAAGACTTCACAATCGATACTGAGTATTATCTCGGTCAATCGAATGCGATTCAAAACAATATGTTGATTCTCGTTTCTGTGAAAGCAATGATTGCTGATACATGGGGACCATTTGGTGAAGTTTGTACTGTTCAAACCGAACAAACACTCGGTACTACAGCACTTACGTCAGATGATTGTGGATCTACAATTTCGCAATGGAATCAAACAATTTCCGCAAATGAAGTATCTAATGCAGTAACGTATGAATGGACGTTCACTGGTTTGAATGAAATCATCGTTCTAGAATCAGATAACAATTCACTTGTACTAACTGAAGAATCTGGACTGAACAATGGTGAAAGCTATTTAGTGAAAGTACGTTGCTTGATGGCATCGAACTCATACACACTATTTGGAATCGAATGTCCAATCCAGGTTAACCTTACTGTTGGTCTAGATGAAGTATTTGGGAACAGTGCAATGATCTTATATCCGAACCCAAATAATGGTGAAAAAATTACTTTAGAATTTGGTAACTATACGACAGCTGCTGCCGTTAAAGACATCAAAATCTTTGGAAGCACCGGAAGTTTAATCGAAAGCAAGCAAGCTCTCGTGCAGGCGACTGGTTCCAACAAACTTGAATACACATTTAGCCACCCGCTAGCAAGTGGAATTTACGTGGTGCAATACACGCTCAATGGACACTTGCATGAAGAGAAATTAATCGTGAGATAGAAAAGATAGGGTGGAGACCAAATCACTTTGGTCTAAGTAGAAAGCCCGCGTACCTTTGGTATGCGGGCTTTCGAAATTATAGAGGGCTATTTTTTTTAGAACTGATGAAGCGTCTCAACTTTAACATCTTCCAAGCTCTTTACCACTAGATCAGCTAGATTTAAGATATTGCTATCTCCTATTCCAATGCAATGAAATCCTCCAGCCTTAGCAGCTTGAACTCCTGATATGGCGTCTTCGAACACTACTGTTTCACTTGGTTCTACACCAAGATCTTTAGCCCCTTTCAAGAAAACTTCAGGATGCGGCTTAGACATGTGAATGATATTTCCATCTACGATGGTATCAAAAAAATCAATAATGCCAAGTTTTTTCAAAATCAGAATGGAGTTCTTGCTAGAAGACCCCAAACCTATTTTTATTCCAGCATTCTTAAGTTCATTTAAGAATTGAAAAGTGCCTGGAAGCATATCAGAAGGGTTAACTTCCTCCACATACTCTAGATACCATTTGTTTTTCAATTCCATGAGTTCAAGTTTCTTTTGATTATTCAACTCAAGGTTACCCCATTGAAGAATTTTTTCTAAAGAGTCCACTCTACTTACACCTTTGAGTTGTTCGTTTTGCTCTTCGGTAAAGGGAATACTAAGGCTATCAGCTAATCTTTGCCAAGCTTTAAAATGAAACTTAGCGGTATCGACGATGACACCGTCCATATCGAATAAGCAAGCTTTTATTGACATAAATTAAGCGATGTGAAGTTTAAATCTCACGTGATATTGTACCAGTCCATCAATTGGTTTGCGAACGATTCGTCCTAGTCTAATGCCAGTCTCTGCTGCAGCTTCTTGAAGGCATGATTCGAAGTAATGACCAATACTTCCAACAAAGTGCACAGGTACTTCTTTCCAGTTAGCAAAACACTTAACGTGAATATTGATGAAGTGAATCATCCCTTTTGTTACCCAATTTTGAATATGCGGGTGATCACGATGTTCGCCTATGAACTTCATGAAGCCAGCGAGATAAACGTTGGCATTTGGTTCACGATAGATGCGAGAAATAATCTCCTCTTTCGTTGGAGCATACTTCGCTTCGAATGCAGCGAGCAAATCAGCAGGAAGTTTTTTATAGAAATATTCTTGAAGAAGAATCTTTCCGAAATAGCTTCCGCTTGCTTCATCTCCTAGAATGTAAGCAAGGGAAGGGATTTCTTCATGAACTTCTTTACCATCAAAGAAACATGAATTACTGCCAGTACCCAAGATGCAAGCAATACAAGGTTCACCATCGTAGGTGCTCATTGCAGAGCCAACAAGGTCATGATCAACAAGGATATCGGCATTCTTAAATACGCGTGTCAACCCATTCTTCATAATGGTGCACATTTCAATTGTAGAACTACCTGCACCATAGAAAAAGATCTGATTTACTTCATTTGCATGTGCAGCAAAATCAGCATTTGCAAGAATCGCATTTTCAATAGTATCCTCGTCATGGAAATACGGGTTTAGTCCCATTGTTTGGAAGTCACCAAGTCTATTTCCTTTTTCGTCAATCAGGGCCCAATCGCATTTAGTGGAACCGCTGTCAGCAATTAATATCATATGATGATAATTTATTTTTTACAATTTAACTACTAAGTCGCATACTCTTTCTGAGTATCCAGCTTCGTTATCATACCAGCCCATTACTTTAACCAAATTACCATTTGTAGAAGTAAGAGCAGCGTCGAAAATACAAGAGTGTTTGTTTCCTACCACATCGATAGATACAATTGGATCTGTGCAATATTCGATAATTCCTTTCATTGATCCTTCAGATGCTTCCTTGATAGCAGCATTTATTTCCTCTTTAGTAACATCTCTAGAAAGCACTGCTACTAAGTCAGTAAGTGAACCATCTGGTGTAGGGACACGAACAGCCACACCATCTAACTTTCCTTTTAAAGTTGGTAGCACCTCACCCACTGCTTTAGCAGCACCAGTAGAAGTTGGCACCATGCTCAAAGCCGCTGCTCGAGCTCTTCTCAAATCCTTGTGAGGAGCATCTTGTAAGCGTTGGTCAGCAGTGTATGCGTGAACAGTGGTAATATAACCTTTCTCGATACCGAATTTATCGTGAAGAACTTTGGCCATAGGAGCCAAACAGTTAGTAGTGCATGATGCATTAGAAATGATTGTATCCGTTTCTAAAAGTTCGCTATCATTTACACCGAGTACGATTGTTTTCACGCCACCTGTTGCAGGAGCGCTAATTACAACCTTCTTAGCACCAGCAGTAATGTGCTTTGCAGCACCTTCTTTATCTGTGAAAATACCCGTTGATTCTATGACTACGTCAACATCAAGATCTTTCCAAGGAAGAGTCGCTGGATCTTTTTGAGCATAGATTTTTATTTCAACTCCGTTTACAACGAGAGCATCACCTTTTGCTTCAACAGACAAACCGAATTTACCATGCACACTGTCATATTTCAATAGATGTGCGAGTGTAGGAACGTCTGTCAAGTCATTAATAGCAACTACTTGTACATCCTTGTTTTGAATCAGACTTCGGAAGCAAACTCTTCCGATACGACCAAAACCATTAATTGCAACTTTCTTCATTTTTTTCTTGTAATAAGTTAATTAAATGGAGAGAATGCGGGCGATGCGGAGTTCATCACGATTTGGAATATTCGCTCTCGTGATTGATTCTTCTAGTGAGGTATAGGATTCACGATCATTAATGATCCCTACCATCACATCCTTTCTGCCCTGAAGCAACCCCTCAACCGCAGCCACGCCCATTCTACTCGCTAAAACACGGTCGTAGCAACTAGGCGCTCCGCCTCGTTGTAAGTGACCTAGAACAGAAACACGTGTTTCGTATTCTACATAGTTTTCTGAAACTTTCTTAGCGATTTCATAAGCGCCACCACTCTTGGAGCCTTCTGCAACGATAACAATACTTGAAGTTTTACCGCTCTCTTCGGTGCTCTTCAATGTCTCGACAAGTTCATCAACACTCATTTCATCTTCAGGAAGAATGATAGCGATTGCGCCAGTTGCAATACCTGCCTTTAGGGCGATAAAACCACTGTGACGCCCCATTACTTCAACGAAGAAAAGACGATTGTGAGAAGTTGCTGTGTCGCGTATTTTATCGACAGCATCTACAACTGTATTGGTAGCTGTATCAAATCCAATACAGTGATCAGTTCCATAGAGATCATTATCTATGGAACCAGGAATTCCGATAACTGGAATTCCGAATTCTTTTTGAAAAATATGTGCTCCGGTAAATGTACCATTACCACCAATTGTGATAAGAGCATCTACTCCATTCTTCTTTAAATTTTCGAAAGCTTTTTTACGACCTTCCTCGGTCATGAACTCTTTACTTCTTGAGCTCTTTAAAATGGTACCACCTCGTCCGAGAATTTTAGCAACCGAACGTTCGTTCAGTCTTTTGAAATCACCATCAATCATTCCTTGATATCCTTGGAAAATTCCTTCACACTCAACATTGTGGTAAACGCATGCGCGAACCACTGCGCGTAGAGCAGCGTTCATTCCTGGAGCGTCTCCTCCGCTCGTGAGGACTCCAATTCTTTTAATCGCTTGTGGCATCTGTTTAATATTTTAAGAAGTTCTCTGTATTAATCAATGATAAGTCAGAGGGGACGAACTTAGTGTATTTTTTACACTTAGCAAAATTTCCTCTCTCATAATTTAATTTTCTCCGTTAGAGACTGCAATTTATCGTGATAGTGTTCATTATCTTTGGTGTCCCATTTACACTTACTAACAAATGAGTACTACAAAAGCGGCTGAATCAACTCCCATGGATGTGTCTGTGGACTGTGTTGTATTTGGGTTCGACGATCAGAAACTTAAGATTTTGTTGATTGAACAAAAGCAGCCGTCAGATGGAGCGACCATTAAGCTTCAGAAAGCCTTGCCTGGTGATTTATTAAAGGACGATGAAAGTCTTGATGACGCTGCGCGCCGTGTTTTGCATGAACTTACGACACTTGAGGGTATTTATTTGAAGCAATTCCAAGCCTTTGGAGACCCTAATCGTGTTCGAGGACTCAAGGACCAAGAATGGCTTCGAAGTTTCAGAAATCACCCCGAAAGACGCGTGTTAACTGTGGGTTATTATTCTTTAGTAAAAATGGATGAGTTCAACCCAAAAGCGGCTTCCTTCGCTGGAAAAGCACAATGGATTGATGTCTACAAAGTGCCTCTTCTTGCATTTGACCACAATGATATCATTGATCAAGCTTTAAAAATGTTAAGACATGAGCTCATCGCAGATCATATTGGATTTGAGCTTTTACCAGATAAGTTTACACTTTCTCAATTGCAACGACTGCATGAGATTATTTTGGATAAAAAATTAGATAAAAGAAACTTCAGAAAGAACATTCTGAAGAACGATCGCGTGAAAGCATTAAATGAAAAACAACAGGGCGTGCTTCATAAGCCCGCCCAGTTATTCAAATTCAATCGTGAAGAAGAGAGTAATTAAACTACTCTTTTATTCCACTGATGCGTATCTTCTTGTAATCCTCTTTTCAGTTGATCGAGGTAATCAGAAATTTTCGGAGCAAATTCCCATTCAGTATATGGGCGCAATGTGAAGTCATTGCCTTCATAATTAATAACACGAATCGGTGCAATCGTTGCAGCAGTGCCTGCGCCAAATGCCTCATCTAGCTCATTATTCTTGATAGCTTCAATTACTTCGACCACACTCACTTTTCTTTCTTCAACAATATATCCCCAATCCTTTGCAATTTGCAACACACTTTCGCGCGTCACACCATCAAGAATAGAGTCAGAAACCGCCGGAGTGAAAAGTGTATTTCCTTTTCTGAAAATAACATTCATTGTACCGCTTTCTTCAATAAACTCATGAGTAGACGAATCAGTCCAGAGTAACTGGTTGTAGCCATCTTGTTGTGCTTGCGCTGAAGCCATAAGTGCAGCACCATAGTTGCCAGCAGCCTTCGCATTTCCTGCACCTCCGCGTGCCGCTCGAGTATATTCACGCTCCACTTTTACCTTCACTTCACCAGTGTAGTATTTACCTACTGGACAAGTAAACATCACAAACATATATGATTGGCTAGGACGAACACCTACATACTCATCGATTGCAAACATGTGCGGTCGAATGTATAAAGCCTGCCCTGCACCGTTTGGTACCCATTCTTGATCTAACTCTACGAGTTGCTGAATCGCATCTACGAAAGACTCTACCGGATACTCCGGCATGCTCAATCGTTTAGCACTTTTATTTAAACGAGCCGCGTTTCTTTCAGGACGAAAGACGCGAATTTCACCTTTATCATTTCTGAATGCTTTGAGTCCTTCGAAAATAGCCTGACCGTAGTGCAGGGCGCTAATCGCAGGGCTGAATGCAATCGTGCCATAAGGTTTGATCTCAGGTTTTTGCCAAGCTCCATCACGGTATTCCACCACAAACATGTGATCACTGAATACGGTTCCAAAGCCTAAATTATCCCAATCTACTTGGGGAATGCGGCTTTCCTTTACCTTATGGACTTCAATCTGGTTTGTTGTTGCTATCATTAAGCAATGGTTTATGATTGACTGTCCCTTATAGCAGTTTATCTCAATATAGTTTCACTGCACAGGACAAATGTAGAATTTACAAATGGTTTGGAAGAATTTAGAGTGTGAAAAAAACCAATTAATTTCTAACTAACCATTTACTGGACTGAATAGAAACTTATTAGGGCTCACTAGTTGCGACTTTACAGCATACATGACAATTGCTGCTGTGTTATTCACCCCAAGCTTTTGCATGATATTCTTGCGATGTGTATTTACAGTGTGTGGACTCAAGAAAAGCTTTTCTGCTATTTCTACATTGGTGTATCCTTCAGCAATAAGCTTGATCACCTCTAACTCCCTGTCGCTTATCACAACTGGTTCACAACTCAATTCAACAATATCTAGATCATTTACATCAATAGCTTCTCTTCGAATGGCTTCAAGAATCTGACCACAGAAAAAGCGACCACCTTTCGCTGTTTCACGAATACTGTCTACAATCTCGTGAACATCACAGTCTTTTTTGATGTATGAAGTCACACCTGCTCTAAGTGCATTAACGATGGTAATTCCCGTTTGCTCGCCTGTAATAGCCACAAACTTCACTCGAGCACTAAGTCTTTGTGCTTTAGTAAATGCATCAATGCTAAAATCTCGAGCGGCAAAGTCAATAAGAACAACCTCTGGATCAAAGTTCTTGATCATCTCAAGCATTTGCTCTTCATTACTTGCTTCTCCTAAAATTTGGAAATCATCATAATTACGAAGCACAGCGTTCAATCCTGAACGAATGAGCATATTACTATCGGCGATGATGACTTTGAACATGGTACAAATATCTTATGTAAATTCTTTCTAAATAACACTTGAGTGATATTATTTTGTTCACTCAGAAACAGTGTTATTAACATATAAACTTAAGATACTGAAAATCACATTCTTTCTACCATCGAAATGCCTAATAGTCCCATTCCCTGTTCTACCACACGGCCTACTTTTGACGAAAGCGTGACACGAAAAGATCTCAAACCTTCATTTTCTTCTCTCAAAATCGGGTAATCATGATAGAATGAGTTGAATTCTTTCACAAGTTCGTAGGTGTAATTTGCGATCAAACTAGGATTGTATTCTCTGGCAGCGTCATTCAACACATTCGGGAAATCATAAATCTTTTGAATGAGTGATAGCTCTAGTTTACAAAGAATTGATGCATCAATATCAGCGAGCTTAAGTTCACCAAAATTTTCTTGAAATTTTCTTGAAATAGCCTTAGTTCTGACGTAAGTATACTGAATGAAGGGGCCAGTATTTCCAGCGAAGTCAATGCTTTCCTTTGGATTAAAGAGCATGTTTTTTGTTGGATCAACCTTCAAGAGGAAATACTTGAGCGCCGACATTCCGATATGGTGATAAACATCACCCTTCTCGTCTGCAGAAAGCCCTTCTAGTTTACCTTGTTCCTCGGCAACCTCTTGTGCAACATTCTTCATTTCTGCCATGATATCGTCCGCGTCAACTACCGTCCCTTCGCGGCTTTTCATTTTTCCTTCTGGAAGTTCTACCATTCCATAGCTCAAATGATAGCAGTTCTCACCTTGCTCAAATCCGAGTTTTTTGAGCACCTTGAATAACACCTTGAAGTGATATTCTTGTTCATTACCGACAGTATAGATTTGATAAGCTGTATCAGGAAAGTCTCTAAAACGCAAGATTGCAGTTCCGATGTCCTGTGTGATATACATGGCCGTTCCATCCTTACGCAGAAGTGCTTTTTGATCAAGACCTTGGTCTGTTAGATCTACCCAAATACTTCCGTCTTCTTTTTGAAAAAAGTGTCCATTTGCAAGACCATTTCTTACTTCATCTCGACCTAATAAGTAAGTGTCACTCTCGTAATACAACTTATCAAAGTCCACTCCCATTGTTTGGTAAGTAGCGTCAAAACCTTTATAAACCCAAGCATTCATAGTTTCCCAAAGCTTGTATACTTCAGGGTTTTTAGCTTCCCATTGACGAAGCATTTCTTGTGCTTCCATCATGATTGGTGCTTTTTGTGCGGCTTCTTCTTCAGTTGCGCCGTTTGCGATTAATTCTTTCTGTTCTTCCTTATATTTTTTATCGAAAATGACATAGTATTTTCCTACGAGCTTATCCCCTTTCAGTCCTGAAGATTCTGGTGTTTCGCCATTTCCAAATTTTTGCCATGCTACCATGCTTTTGCAAATGTGAATCCCCCGGTCATTTATGATTTGAACTTTTGTAACCGAATGACCGTTCGCTTTTAGAATTTCACTTACCGAATATCCTAAAAAGATGTTTCTAAGGTGACCAAGATGTAATGGTTTGTTGGTGTTAGGCGATGCATACTCTACCATCACACGAGGCTTTGAATCTGCAGGTTGGAAACCAAAATTGACATTGCTATTAGCCTCTTTGAAGAAATTTAGCCAATAGTCATTAGATATGGATAAGTTCAAAAAGCCTTTTACCACATTGAAAGCTTCCACTTGATCTACATGTTCTTTAAGATAGTTTCCAATGGCCTCACCAGTTTGCTCAGGCCCCATCTTAGAAATCTTCACGAACGGGAATACTACCAATGTCACATCACCTTCAAACTCCTTTCGTGTTTTTTGAAATTGAATCATTGAAGGACTGATGTCTTGTTGGAACAATGCCGATATGGCGTTGTTTAAGGCATTGGTAAGGATTTGATGAATTGACATTTCGTTAAATAATAGCTATATTTTGGAGTGCAAACTTAACCCAATACCTTTGCATAATGATACAAGAAATTGTGAAAGAGAAATTAGACACCATTCGAGAAGCTATTGAGGACATCAAAAATGGCAAAGTGGTGATAGTTGTTGACGATGAAGATCGTGAAAATGAAGGTGACTTTATTACTGCGGCGCGCAATGTAACACCTGAGGTCATCAACTTTATGAGCAAGCATGGTCGTGGTTTGATCTGTGCATCACTCACCGAAGAGCGTTGTAAGGAATTGGATTTAGACCTTATGGTGACACGCAATACCGACCCGAATAAGACCGCTTTTACTATTTCCGTGGATCTATTAGGTCATGGATGTACTACAGGCATAAGCGCGCAGGATAGAGCCAAGACGGTTCAGGCCTTAATCAATCCAAACACTCAACCAAGCGATCTGGGACGTCCAGGGCATATTTTTCCTTTGATTGCAAAGAAAGGTGGTGTATTGCGCCGAACAGGCCATACCGAGGCTACCATTGACTTAGCGCGCCTTGCAGGATTTGAGCCAGCGGGAGTACTTGTTGAAATCATGAATGATGACGGTACGATGGCGCGTCTTCCGCAATTGATGGAGATCGCTGCCAAATTCGACCTGAAGATTGTTTCAATCAAAGATCTGATTGCTTACCGTTTAGAAACTGAAACGTTGGTTGAAAAGCTAGATCAGATTCCATTTAAAACAAGATATGGCAATTTTGAATTGGTGGCCTTTCGCGAGTTGATTGAAGAAAAAGAGCACGTTGCTTTTGTAAAAGGAACATGGTCTGAAAATGATATTATCCCAGTTCGCGTTCACAGCTGCAATTTTCTCAGTGATATATTCGGTTCACTCGAATACGGCAAAGACGACCAGTTGCACAAAGCCATGCAATTGATAGAAAAAGATGGAAAGGGAGTGATTGTTTACATGAATCATCTTCAAAAAGATCACAGTTTACTTGATGAATTTGCGGAGATTCGAAAGTTGCAATCAACCGAACAAGGCACTACAACGGCTTCAATGGATGCACGTGATTATGGAATTGGTGCCCAGATATTAAGAGATCTTGGAGTAAGAAGAATGCGCTTGCTGACTAATAATCCAACGAAGAGAACTGGATTGATCGGTTACAACCTAGAGATTGTGGAAAATCAGACCTTGAATGATTGATCAGATATGACAAATTAAAAAAGCCGCTATAAGCGGCTTTTTTTATATCGTAATGTCGAAGATTACTTCTTATCGAACTTAGCGTAACGCGTTTTGAACTTATCGATACGACCTGCAGTATCCACAAGGGTTACCTTACCAGTAAAGAATGGGTGTGAAGTGTGTGAGATCTCCATCTTGATCAATGGATATTCGTTACCATCTTCCCAAACGATAGTTTCTTTGCTGTTTGTAGTTGATTTGCTAAGGAATGAATATTCATTTGACATGTCCTTAAAAACAACTAATCTATAGTTTTCTGGGTGAATTCCTTGTTTCATCGTATCGTATATTTTTCTAACGGGCGGCAAATATATGACGAGAAATTCATTTTTACAAGAAAATTCGAAAATATTCAATATAGCTCTGAATATTAAGAATCAATCGATTAGGTCAGAAATAAAAGAAAAATCCCGGATCGTTACCCAGGATTTTTCAGACTAAATTACCTAAACAAATTCTATATTAATTAACCAAAATTACTACTATGAATACCGTTGTATTCCTAGGTAGTACGTGCGATATTTCATTTTATTGATACCACTGCTGCTTTGTAATAAGCAAAGCCTCTTGCACTGTGATACGCTCTCCATTATTGTATGCCGTTACGAACGGACCTGGTAGTGATGAATAATTCTGCTTCAATCTCTCTCTTTCATCCCTAGCTTGTTTGTACTCGTTGTACTTACCAGTGGTGTATTTCACCCATCCCTCATGGTTTTCAATATTAAAATCTCCAGCGTAGCCATGCACCTGCTTGAAGTAAGTTTTATTAACAACACGATGTGCAGCCAAAATTTGCACTTTGTAGTTCACTCCTGTATCCGCTGTAGGTACTGATGTTACTGCTTTTTCGTTGTTTCTTACTGTCTTACTCTCAGTCTTTGGAGTTGTGTTATTTACAACAGTATCCTTTGATTTTGGCTCCACTTCATCATGATACACTTCCTTTTCGTACAATTCTTCTTTAACAATAGGTTTCACTTCCGATTTAGTGTTATTGCTTGCGCTGGCAGGAGTCTCTGATGTTGTTTTTGGCTCTGTGAGTTGAGCAACTGCAGGCTGAGAATCAATCGCACCAGCAGCTGGAACGATTGTAACTTCCTTTGGATTGTTATTCTCAACAAATGAAAGCTTACCGGAAGTAACAGGCAAAGATGACATTGGAGAAAGGCTTGTCAATTTATAGCTTACCTGAATGACAGGCGAAACAGGCATTTCAAACCATACAAACTTGATCGCGTTTTTGTCTGCCGTAACAGTTGCTCCTGCATCTTGAATCTTTTCTGTCTTAAATGTCTCTGGAGCTACATCAACGATCTTGGCAAAACCAGCGATGTTACTATTTAAAATTTTCAAGTCCACTCTGAATTCAGTGTCAGAAATACGAGTGATAGATCTTTCACAAACGAAATCAGTAGATAGGTTGGTTGATGTGGATTCTGCAACAGTTGAAGGGGTTTCGCTAGTAGTGTTTCCAGCTTCTTGATTGCTGTCGGCAACAGGTTCAGCTGTTGTTTCAGTTGCTGGCACTTCCGAAGACGGAGTAGATGCAGTCGCATCCTGAGAAACAAAAATTTGTTGAGTTGGAATAGTATAGTCGACTCTTTGATTATCGTTTATATAAGAGAAAATTCCTTTCGCCTCATACTTACCTGAGAAGTTTGCATCACACTCTAAATAATATGTCACTTTGAAAGTTTCTTCTGTCGGAATGGTCATCCAAACAAATCTCACTTTTTTATCACTAAAAGTAAAAGAAGCACCTTTTGTTTCGTTTGGGGTTGCGATGAAACCTTCTGGAAGAACAATTTCCATCTTTGCAAAACCTTGTATTTGATTTTTATTGATGGTCACCTCTACCAATGTTTTTTGCCCAGGTGGCATTGAATTAGGTGCAATGTTCTCAATGCTGATATCGTTTGCCGACAAGACATGCAGAAAGAAAAGACCGATAAAATTGATGAGCGTGATTGTAAATTTTATCATGGTTAATGTAAGGTTATTCCAAACTTCAAAAGCATGACTCAAAATTGGGATAACCGAAGGAGCGTTCGGTGGATAAAATTTGTAATTGCGAACACTGAAATGTGAATTGTTCGAAATCAAACTTTCGCACCTTTGTTAAATGAATTGGAATATTCAAATCAAGAGTTTTCTGACATACCTGCGATTGGAAAAGTCGTTGGCCAAGAATTCTATTGAAGCATATGAAAGAGATGTACGTAAGCTTGCTTCCTTCTGTGAAGGATTGAATCCAATTCAACTTCCGAAACAAGTTGATGCACAAACTATCCGTCTTTTTATCAAGACAATAACAGAGATTGGCTTAAGTGCTACTTCACAGGCACGAATACTTTCTGGACTAAAGGCATTTTTCAATTTTCTTTTTCTAGAAAAAGAAATTATAGTTGACCCTACCGAGTTTATCGACTCTCCTCGTCTTGGTCGCAAGCTGCCAGATGTGTTGAGTATTGAAGAGATGAGTCAAATATTGGAAAGCATTGATTTGAGCAGAAAAGAAGGTCATCGCAATAGAGCTATGCTTGAAGTAATGTACAGTTGTGGTCTTCGCGTCAGTGAATTAACTGACTTCCGAATATCATGTATCTATTATGATGAAGGATTCATAAGAGTGATCGGAAAAGGAAACAAAGAGAGATTGGTACCTATTGGAGATGAAGCAATAAAGTGGTTATCCATATATCTAAAGCAAGATCGGGTTCATTTTCCAATTCAAAATGGCCAAGAGGATTTCGCTTTTCTGAATCTGCGAGGAAAAAAGATATCTCGGATGAGTGTATTCAACATAATTAAAGACTCAGTGGATAGATTAGGTATTAAAAAACAAATTAGCCCACACACATTTCGGCACTCCTTTGCTACACATTTAGTAGAGGCTGGCGCCGATTTGCGCGCTGTTCAGGAAATGTTGGGCCATGCAAGCATAACCACTACAGAAATTTATACTCACCTAGATCGATTGCGTTTGAAGGAAGAGATACTATCTTTCCACCCCCGATATAAGTAACAAGCTAATCTATGCTCTTATTAAACAATAGAAAAATCGCACTCCGTGGTGTGACAGTTCTCACTTTGTTTTTTGTGTTATTTTCTGCTAATGCGCAAATCAAAGTGATGAGCTACAACTTGCTGAACTTTCCTACTGGTAATTTTGCAGATCGCGTAGACACATTGCGTCCTATCATCGATTTCTACAAGCCACAATTATTTTTAATTCAAGAATTAAAAACTGAAGATGGCCTGATTGAAATAGCTGACATGATGAATGATCTCGGCTACGGAACATTTGAAAATGCACCATTCATAGCACAACAAAGCGATCCAAACAATCCCTATTTTTTACAACAAGCACTCGTTTATGATACCGACATTTTCACTTTAGCTTTTCAAGATGAGATAATTACTAGTGTTAGAGATGTTAACTACTACAAGCTTTATTTGAATGATGAAACGCAACAAGATGGAAGCGACACTACTTTTATTCATGTCTTCGTTACTCACCTGAAGAGTTCGACCGGTACAGATAATGAGCAATCACGTTTACAAATGGTTAATGCTTTTGAATCCTATATTGAATCGAATCTGAATAGCGATGATTTAGTAATGATTGCCGGCGACTTTAACCTATACTCTACTAATGAACCAGCTTATCAAGAGCTCGTAAATCCATCTAATGAAATTCCGATGATAGATCCATTTGCAAATTATGGAAATTGGGCTGTTTCGAATTTCAACCATCGTGAGATCTTAACTCAAAGCACTCGCTCTTCGCAAATTGGAAATGACGGTGCGGGCGGTGGAGTCGATGATCGCTTCGACTTCATTATGTTTAGTAATGCTTTTTATTCGAGCTCTTCTCCTATCAAATTTTTGGAGGGAAGTTTTAAATCTCTAGGTAATAATGGCACCTGTTATAATAGCAGTATCACTAATTGTGCATCTGGAAATGATGTGCCATCAAATATTTTGAGAAACATATACTATATGAGCGATCACATCCCTCAGGTATGCGAACTGGAAATTGATCTCAACCTGAGTGTTACTGAAAACGTTCAAGCAAATGTTGATTTTACTTGGGAAAAAGGAAATGTTCTTCAGAGCAATGGAGGTATTCTGATTAACTCGGATAGTCCACAAAATTTAGATGTATTCATCTACTCCCTAAATGGTCAAGTCATTTTAGAAAAAAACATTGCTGTTACCTACTCCACGCACTACTTTCCATTTGATACTGAACAAATGAGTGATGGAATGTATTTAATAACCATTCGCACAGCTTCGAATCAAATCATTTCGAAGAAATTTATTGTGAAAAAATAATGAAGACACTTACAGGAAAAGTTCGCGCAGTTCAAAGGGTCTATCTAAAACTAGATAGAGAAATTGCAAAAATGCAATCTGAAAGTGGAATGCATTGTTTATCGGGATGTGGTGAGTGCTGCAAGAAGCCTGACATTGAAGCTTCACCATTGGAATTCTTACCGCTCGCTTTGCAATTGTATGATGAAGGCAAAGCTGAATCATTTTTAGAAGAATTGAAGGCGAATACTTCAAGCACATGTCATGTCTTCAGACCATATGTGACCAATTTTGGAGGGCTGTGTAATGAATATCCAAACCGAGGCCTAATCTGTAGGCTTTTTGGTTTTACAGCAAGAAGAGATAAAGAAGGAAAGCCTGAGCTCGTGACGTGTAAACTCATTAAGACCGAACAGACGGAAAACTACGAGCGGGCTATTTCAAATATGAAAAGTGGAAAGAAGATTCCGGTCATGAGCGAATTCTACACACGTCTATCTTCCATTGATCCAAGTCTTTCAGGATTTTATCCTATTAATGAAGCCATGGAAAAAGCGATAGAGACTGTGTTGCATTATTATGCCTATCGTAGAAGACGTCGAGTCAACAAATAGAAGATTCAGTGGTTATTAGTGCATGAAAGTATATGCATTAGAAAAAAAAATCGTCATTAAATCAACAATGGCGGAGGTCTGGGATTTCTTTTCCTCACCATATAATCTGAATGAGATCACTCCTCCTGATATGAGTTTCGAAATCTTAACTGATATCAAAGGAAAAAAGATGTTTCCAGGAATGATTATTAATTATAAAGTGCGTCCCCTTTTCAATATTCCTTTGCGTTGGACCACTGAAATTACTCATTGCGCTGATAATTCATATTTCGTAGACGAACAGCGTTTTGGCCCATACACTTTTTGGCACCACTTGCACAAGTTTGAGCAAAAAGAAAATGGAGTTGAGATGACAGACCTAGTTCACTACGCCTTACCGATGGGGCCACTAGGTAATATTGCAAATGCAATTTATGTCCAA
The DNA here is from genome assembly GCA_027491215.1 of Flavobacteriales bacterium. Taxonomy (GTDB): domain Bacteria; phylum Bacteroidota; class Bacteroidia; order Flavobacteriales_D; family Sanyastnellaceae; genus JAIXWP01. The sequence goes on from JAIXWP010000089.1 coordinate 55,211, forward strand.
AAGAGACTTCAAGATATTTTCGAGTATCGGAATGAAATCATAGATAAAAAGTTCAATAAGAAGTAAACCATTTCATGGTCAATGAGTAAAAGCCTCAAAACGGAATACGTTATGAGGCTTTTTTCATTGGTAATTTTTTCAGTATTATTAAGCACTTCTGCTAATGCTCAGACGATTAAATTAAATGACTTTAGAAGTGATTTCAGTAAAAATCACATTAAGAGTCGAACCTGCTATCAGGTGACTTACCAAAATTTCCAGCCTGTAGACTCGATCATAATGAACGAGTCGCTATTTGATGAGTCGGGCAGAATAATTCAATACACTCATTTTTTTGCACGCGGTAAAAAACTGTATACCATCAATTATAATTATGATGAAAAAGGCCAACTTGCTCGATGTATATTAAATCATGCCTTCTCAGATGTCAATCCTGTTGACTTGATTATTGAGAAAGATGAGAAAGGCAAGGTGCTTTCTCTAGTTTGTCCATCTGAAATCAGAAATTTTTGGACAAAGGAAGAATTCGCATACAATGAGAAAGGCAGGATGGTCGCTTCTGCGCAGTTTTCAAAGCAAAAAGGTGAATGGGTACCTCGCGAAAAGCAAGAGTACTCACCAACCATTCATTCTGGAGAAAACACTCCAACATTCATTCATGACTCGCGAGGTCTTTTGATTTTACATCAGCTCGCGAAGTCAGATTCAGTAGCTCCTAATAAAGCTTTCTGCTTTCACTACACTACTTATTAGCGAACCAATTTCTTGTATTTGATACGGTGAGGGTTCACATCACCGAGTCTCTTGATTTTATTTTCTTCGTATTCTGAGAATGTTCCTTCGAAGTAGTATACCTGAGAATCGCCTTCAAAAGCTAAGATGTGCGTGCAGATTCTGTCAAGGAACCATCTATCGTGACTAATCACGACTGCACATCCAGCAAAGCTTTCGATACCTTCTTCAAGCGCTCGAAGCGTGTTTACGTCGATATCGTTAGTAGGCTCATCCAGAAGAAGAACGTTTGCCTCAGTTTTAAGAGTCATTGCCAAGTGAAGGCGATTTCGCTCACCACCTGAAAGTACTGACACCTTCTTTTGTTGATCCGCGCCAACAAAATTGAACTTGCTGCAATAGGCTCTCGAGTTGATGGTTTGTCCACCAACTTCAATCACTTCATTACCACCAGAGATTACTTCATAAACAGTTTTGTTTGCATCTACATCCTTGTGACGTTGATCCACATAACCAATTTTTACAGTATCTCCAATCTTGATCGAGCCAGCATCCTGAGTCTCCTCGTTCATGATCATTCTGAACAAAGTTGTTTTACCTGCACCGTTCGGACCGATAATACCTACGATACCTGCTGGTGGTAATTTGAACGAAAGATTTTCGATCAGAAGACGATCTTCAAATCCTTTGGTAACTCCAGTAAATTCAATGACATCATTTCCAAGACGTGGACCGTTCGGAATCGGAATTTCCAATTTCGCTTCTTTCTCACGTTCTCCCTCTGCCATCATTCTATCATAGTTCTGAAGACGTGCTTTATTTTTAGCATGACGACCCTTTGGATTCATGCGCACCCATTCCAACTCTCGCTCGAGTATTTTTCTTCTCTTGCTTTCAGATTTTTCTTCTTGAGCAAGACGCTTTGCTTTTTGCTCCAACCATGAAGAATAGTTTCCTTGATAAGGAATACCCTCACCTCTATCCAATTCAAGAATCCAACCGGCAACGTTATCTAGGAAGTAACGATCGTGTGTTACAGCTAACACAGTTCCTTGATATTGTTGAAGGTGTTGTTCTAACCAAAGAACGCTTTCCGCATCCAAGTGGTTGGTAGGTTCATCAAGAAGCAATACATCTGGTTGTTGGAGCAGAAGTCTGCACAATGCAACACGGCGGCGCTCACCACCCGATAGCATTTTTATTTTGCTATCTTCCGGTGGACATCTCAGTGCATCCATTGCAATGTTCAATTTTGTATCGAGATCCCAACCTCCAAGTACTTCAATTTTATCTTGCACTTCAGCCTGGCGATCCATGAGTTTTTGCATTTTCTCAGGATCATTGAGGATTTCTTCGTCCATGAATTTCATGTTGATTTCCTCATACTCCTTTAAAGCATCAGTGATTGGTTTCACTCCTTCTTCAACAATCTCACGCACTGTTTTCTCATCATCCAATATTGGTTCCTGTGGTAGATAGCCCACGCTATACCCTGGGCTCCACACCACTTCACCTTGATAAGTTTGATCAAGACCTGCAATGATTTTCATTACAGTAGATTTACCAGCACCGTTCATACCGAGGATACCAATCTTGGCACCATAGTAGAAACTGAGGTAGATGTCTTTAATAATGTGTTTTCCTTGTGGGGTATATTTATTGACCCCGACCATAGAAAATATAATTTTCTTGTCGTCTGACATAATCGAATCGTTAAAGAAATAAGGGCACGAAGATAAAAGAACTTAAGACATTATGCAGTCTTTAAGTCAAGGCAAGTGATTTCTGGTGGCATACCAACTCTACCAGGGAAACCTAAGAATCCAAAACCTCTATTCACGTAAAGGAATTGCTCACCTTCATTGTAAAGCCCCCCCCAACGCTTGTATCTCAGTCGTGATGGTGAAAGTTTGACACCAAGTTTTGGAAGCTCTATTCCGAATTGCATACCATGAGTATGGCCTGATAAAGTAAGATGAACATTCTTTTTTCCAACGACTTGTTGCTCCCAATGAGTGGGATCATGAGATAGAAGAATTTTGAATTCTTCCTCACCTGTATTTTCTAGGGTCTTAGTAAAATCTCCATATTGTTGGAATCCGACACCCCAATTCTCCATTCCAAGAAGTCTAATACGAGCTCCATTTCTTTCAAGAACGGTATTTTCATTGCGGAGCAATTTGAAACCCATCTCCTGATGAATTTGATAGAGTCTCTCCAAGTTTTGAGCTCGTTCCTTTTGGTGACTTGGATCATCCCTTTGGTAGACATAGTCACCATAATCATGATTTCCAAGAATGGAGAATTTCCCAGATTTAGCTTTCAGTCTGGCGAAATGAGTAATCCATGGTTCAGCCTCGTATGAATAATTATTAACGAGGTCACCAGTGAAGAAGATATAATCAGGCTCGAGCGCATTAATCATATCAATGGCCTCACCTACTTCATCAAAGCTATTGTCAAGAAAGCTTCCCAAATGAGCATCACTGATATGAACAACTCTCGCACCATCAAATTCTTGGGGCAGATCTTTAAACTTAACTTCTTCGGATAAAATTCTAAAGGCATACTTTCCCCTTGTAACGCCATAAGCAATGGACCCGAGCATTGCGGTTCCTAACACTAAGCCTACCTGATTGAAGAATTGAAAACGATTCATTCTTTCATGTGGTTCAGATTCTAGTTTACTTGAAAACTGTCCCACTATCCACTTACCAGCAAGCGTTATATCATTTAGAAGGTGAAAAACAATAAAAATCAATTTTGGTATAAAAAAGAGAAATGCGAAAGCTGTTACAATGGTGAAGAAAGTATATGATTTCGTCTGTTGAAGCTCTTCGAATCTAAAAATCATTATTACAAAAAGAATTACAGTAATAATAGTTGGTACAAACCATCCCCATCGCGCTAACTTTCTCCAGGGCATTGCAAAATTTTCAGTGAGTTGTTTGATACCAAAGTATCCATATAGATCAATGAGTGCTAGAATAAGCACAAATGTGGATATAAATATGATGAAGCGAGCGGTCATAGTTAGAAATTACGAGGCAAAAGTATGATTAGCAAACACAAGAATTATAGAAAATAACTGTAATTATCACAAATGTTGTTGATATAACAGAAAAAGAGGTTGAAGTGTTTACAAACAAAAAACCCCTCGCTTTCGCGAGGGGTTTTTCAATATTTGAGAATTGATTATTTGCTAATAATCAAACGACCCATTTCAACAGATGAACCGTTGGTTAGGCGATACGTGTAAACACCCGTTGCAAGAGTACCTGCATCGAATGTTGTCTTGTATTCGTTACCAGCTTCAACACTTGCAGTGTAGATGCTTGCAACACGCGCACCAGCTAGATCATAGATGTCGATTGTAGCCTTACCTGTTTCAACTGCGCTGAACACGAAGTTAGCTTGGTCAGTTGCTGGGTTAGGATAAACAGACACATGAGATTCTTTAGAAACTTCCGCTTCTGTAGACTCTGGAGTTGTTGGGTTAACTACTTCGATGATATCAGAACCTTCGAAGCTAATAGTTTGGCAATGCTCAACCATGTTACCTGAACAATCCATTGCAGTCCAGCAACGAACGATTTGGTAATCTGGGCAGCAATCCAATTCGAATGCGAAGTCACCAGCACCAGATACAGTTTGGATAGCGCTAGAATTAGCATTTACAAACGAACCAGAGTATGTGAACCAACCACCGAAGCCATTGTCAGCTGCGTTGTAGTTGTTAGCACCATCACCCAATTGGAAACCGAAGTACTTGTTAGATGGAGCATGAGCAAGATTCAATGCAGAACCTGCGTACTCACCCCAACCAGTCAATTCAGCACCTTCACCATTTACTAGAACGAAGTACAACCAGTCTTGGTAGTTAGCGTCAATTCCACCGCAATCAGCCTTGAAGCTAGTTGGGAAGTTTTGGTTGCTCCATGAAGACCAATCCATTTGGCTATTAAACCATACGCTAACATTGAAACCAGCGTTAGAGTTGTATGCATTCACAAGTGTTGCAGACACGTGAGCCGTTCCATTTGGATAACGTACTAGTTCACCAGACTGTACTACATAGTAACGACTTGAAGTTGGCATGTTGAATAGTGCCATTGCCCAAGCTGTAGGATAGTTACATGGGTTACCTGCTGGAAGAGCTGGTGTGATCAAGTTGCAATCAGCGATTGAACCTTCAGCTGGTTGCTCACCAACGATAGTTTCGATGAATTCAACTTCGATTTCAGAACCACAGTTGTCAGAAGCAGTTACTACTTCAGCAGCTGGGATTTGAGCGTCACAAGCCAATACTAGGTTTTCTGGAGTAGTGCTCAACGTTGGAGCAACTTCATCCTGGATAGTTACTGAGTAAGAAGCTTCAGTGAAGTTTCCACATTCATCAGCTACGTAGTAATTAACTACAAACACACCATTTCCACAATCGTCAGACCAAATTGTCTCAACTGATGAAGTTACAGAGATGTTTGCTGTCTCAGAACAGTTATCAGATACTGTGATAGCAGCTGGAACGATTTCAGTAGCGCAATCATAAGATAGATCTTCTAATTGAGTTTCAATTGTTGGATTAGTGTTATCATAGATGTAGTAAGATACAGATACTGGCTCGCTTACGTTTCCACAAGCGTCAGTTGCTGTATAAGTACGAACGATAACGTAAGAGTTTGCACACTCACCTTCGATGATTTCTTCAACCATATCAACTTCTACAGA
>JAIXWP010000024.1 GCA_027491215.1 Flavobacteriales bacterium
TACGGTCTACCAAAAAATACATATCGAAGGTGCTATTCAATATACTTCTCAATCTACTCTTCACATCTCCCAGCATAATCTGGGTAGTGGTTTCCTCAGTGATGTCATGACCGACACCAAGCACGACATTAGGTGTTCCATCTTCGTTCTGAATCAAAGAAAACTGCCACTTACTCCAAAAGAAGGAACCTTTATTATTTAGCGGTTTTCTAAGACTAATTTCAATAATTCGGCCTGGATTAGCTACGCACTCTTGGGCTGTTTTCACACAAAGTGGAATATCCTCAGAAAAAACAGAATCCGTTATGGGAGTGCCAATGAACTCGTCTCTCAGAAATGAAAATCGTGATATGAATAATCTATTCACATACGCGTAGTTTCCGTTCAAATCTACAGCTACTGCATAGACAAACGGAGAATCATGAAGCCAAGAAGGGAGATTCATAAGCTATTTATCAAGTATAGTTATAACGAATATAAACGATTAGCATTGAATCACAACTGATAATGGTCATAAACTACCTCTGAAAGGTTTAAATATCCAATAAAGCGGTTTCAAGATATTATTCCAAGGAATGAAGCATAAAAATATCAGTAAATTGAGTAAGAATTAGTATAGCACTTTCAATCACAAACCTAACATCTATCATCATGATATAAAAATGAACGCCGTATAAAAGACCTATCTTTATAGGAACCACAAAACGATACTATTGAAAATATATATAAAGTTTATGGTCAGTTTGCGATGCAAGCTGATTGTCAAACACGAACTCGAGTTACTAAAGATTCCATACTCGAGCCTTGAACTTGGACTAATTGATGTCCCGGATAACACGCCTTTTTGCTCGCTTCAAACGCTCAAAAAGGAGCTTTTACTTTCTGGGTTAGAAGTACTCGATGATAAAAAAGCAATCCTCATCGAAAAAATAAAAACAGTTATCATCGAAATGATTCACTACTCAGATGTTCTTCCTAAGGAAAATTACTCTGACTATATTTCAAAAAAACTGGGTTATGACTATACCTACCTTGCCAATACATTTAGTGAAGTAAAAGGAATAACTATCCAACAATTCATTATTCTGAATAAAATCGAACGTGTAAAAGAATTACTTCTGTATCACGAACTTTCTCTGACTGAGATTTCCTATCAATTGCACTATAGCAGCGTAGCCCACCTATCCAATCAATTCAAGAAGATTACTGGTCTTAGCCCTTCCTTTTTTGTTAAGCTTCAACAAAAACGAAATGAAAATTTAGAGAACCTTTAATATCAAAGACTTCTGTAACTATCCAACGGAGATATGTAACATCAAGCTAATAAAGGAGAGTCACCTTTACAGGGACAGTTAGATTTAATTACCTAAAAAAAATCACCATGGAAAAAGCAACAGTAAAACCAGGAGATTCCTTTAAGATCTCCGAGAACTGGGAAAGCCAGGCTAAAAAACTTAAAGCAAAATATTCTTCCTTGACCGACGCCGATTTGAAATTCGTAGCTGGAAAAGAGAATGATCTTTTGAACCGCATCGGTGTGCGTCTCAATAAGAAACGCGAAGAAGTCATAGAAATCCTGAATAAGGGCACTTCTGACGCGAAGTAACACATCTTGTAAGGTTAGCAATAAAAAAGACTGGACATGTCCAGTCTTTTTTATTTGTAGTAATGAGCAAACTCAAATCATATCCTCATATCCACTTTTAATAATTGTGCTTATCATTTTAAAACGCACATTGGCTTTAATTACATTGCGAGCATCTGCCGGTATAATGATCGATTGTCCCACGAGCAGTCTGTTGCTCACACCGTTTATCACAATCTCAGCTTCCCCATCTATAACCTGAATAAATGTGTCAAATGGCGAAGTCTTTTCGGTAAGTGCTTCTCCAGAATCAAAAGACACCGCAGAAACATTGCCTGTGGTCTTTCGAATAATGGTCTTTATGACTACCGAATTAGGAACATACTCTAAGATTTCTACAATGATAAAAACCTTTGACTTTTCTAACTCTTTGTTTTCCATAATTTCATTTTAATTATTTTTTCTCGCTTTATAAAAAAAGGCAGGTTCGTTAACCTGCCTTTTCTTCCGCTGTTTACAGCATCTACTTAAATAAACCGGACACTATTCCGTAGGCTAGATAACCCAATATTTCAGAACCACAGATCACTGCTTACTAAAAGACCAAATGATACTATCATTATACTTACATATTTCATGAGATACTCCTTATTTCTTTTCGTTTTCTGATGTAAACAAATTCTTGAAAGCAAGTCCTAATTCATCCATATCATTGCTAAACTCAGCTTTGAACATGTCCCATTTTTCTTTGCTTTCTACTTTGTAATCATCCATGCGCTTCTTCATATCTGTATTGCGCGACTCCAATTCCTTGATCTTCGCTTCGTACTTATATTTTTCATCCGCCTTTTCGTTTTTAATGCGTTCATTAAATTCTGCAATGCTTTTTTCGTTCTGTGCGATCATCACTGCGGTTTGTTTTCTGTATTCAGCCACGTCTTCTAGGTAATTTGTTTTTGCTACTTCTAAATCTTTGTTCGCTTCTTCAACATCGTCTTGAGCACTTTGAACTTTCTGACCGGAGTCCGAACATCCATAAAAGAAGAAAGTGGTTAATCCCAAGAACATTATTAATCTAATTTTTTCCATGATAAATTGTTTTTGTAGTTAATTTTCTACTCCACAAAGATGATGTACTCTTGTATATTTATTCTTACACTATAAATTATATTAGTTACATAATTATCACATAAAAAAAAGCATCAATTAAATTGATGCTTTTTTCACTTCTTAAGTTAAGACTTGTGATAAGCCTCATCTTCTTTCTGTGTATCGTTGGCTATCTTCAAGTGTTCGTAAGCCTTTATCGTAACTTGCTTTGCCTTCTCATGATCGCCCACTGAATGGTAATTCGCGGCGGCCAAGTGATTTTCTGAAGAAGCCTTTAAATGCTCGGCAATCACTTTATGATTGTCAATGCGCTTCTGGGTCTCACCATCCACATGATGATTCATCCCCATTTTATTTTCTTGCATAGTATTAATTATTTAATAATCAAATAAACCTCTATTCCTGTAATTAATAGTTACATAATTCTAGCTATTTGATACATCTTTCCTAGATTCCATTTGCGCATACTCGCTCTTGCGAACTTTCGTATATGCTGTTTGACGTTGTAAACGCTTTCTTCTGCGAGTGACACGCTCCACCGCAAATCGACTGAGCAAATAGCATAGCGTAGATTCCGCCCCCTGATTCAAGTTAACATTTCCAGGCTCCAAACCATCATAACAACCACCGGTGCATGGATTGTAAATGATCTGCGACAAATGATTCGCGCCATTATACCAATCAAAAGCTCTAGACATTACAATATCATATTGCTCATCTGGAAATTGCTGATGGAAATATTCTAGAGCTAGAATCGTATAAGCCACGTCTACTGATTGTTCAGCTCCTTCTAAGCGTTGTGTATTTAACTCTTCTCGTTTCAACCAATTCACATTACTTACAACGTTCAATTTATTTTTCTTGTAAATGATTGATAGCAAAAATGAAAATGTTGAATGTGCAACCTTGCGATAAAGCTGAATTCCTGTAGCCTCCGAAGCTCTTAATAATGCTTCAGGAAGAACGCTATTGGCATAGGTTAAATATCCTTCAAACCACTTCCAACCTTCATCGCTTTCATCCAAATACAATTTCACCAATCGATCTGAAAAGATTTGTATGATGGTCAAATACTCTTCTTCTCTTCTATAATCTATGTAAAAACACAATCCTTTGATGGTAAATGACATCGCTCGAGGTGATGAAATTTTTAAGATCGTATCAGCAAAACGTTTCATCAAATAATCCGCCTTTCGAATTATATCGATTGGCAACTCCTTATAATGCAAGACTGTCTTTCCCAAGGCCCAAATGGCTCTTCCACGGGCATCTTCCAAATTCTCACGATAATTTTGATCGGTATATTCTCCGCTGTAATTGATATAGTTCAATATCATCCCTGATGAAGTGTAACAGCTTTCAATGAAGCCCAAATAAATGTCAATCAATCCAATATCATCCTCCTCACGAGTGAGGCTGTAATGCTCCACTGCCACCAACAAGGCTCTTGCATTATCATCCAATGTATATCCGGATAGAAAGTCTGGCTCATCATAAACTGAGAATTGAAGCATGCCACGTGAAGTGGTCATTCTCTTAAGATGGCCCAAACTAATATCTTGAACATTAAAAATTAATGGCTTGTTTGTTTGCATCATTTGCTCAAATATCAATGCGTGCGCAATCGCTGAGTTTTCCCAAGCCGTCACTGCATTAGCTTCTCTTTGAAGGCTCACCATATCTGCCATGCTTGCCTGATCTTCTAAAAGCAACAATGCTTCTTGTGCTAATTTCAATGAGTCATTGAATGGCACGATTACTCCTGCACCATTTGACAAAACCTCCATCGCATGCGGAATCGGAGTGGATATTACAGGACATCCACAGCTTAAGGCATAACTAAAAGTGCCACTTACCGATTGATTCGGATTATTACTCGTAAACATGTAAATATCGGTGAGCTGCAAATACTCCAACAATTCACGCAGTGGTAAAAAACGGTCTATAAACCGCACGTTCTTCTCAATCCCCAATGACTGAACAATGTCATAAAGTCCTTCCCGATAGGTCTCAGCTTGTTGCTCAATTACTGTTGGATGTGTTTTTCCGATTATTAAAAAAATAATATTAGGATGCACCTGAATCAACTGAGGCAATGCATGCAGCGTAGTCTCTATGCTTTTGCCAGAGCTCAACAATCCAAAATTTGAAAGGACAATATTTTCCTTCAAATGATACTTCTCCTTGATCACTTCCTTATTCATATGACGAATCAAGTGCGTACCATGAGGAATCACATGCACCTTATCAGCACTAACAAAATAATTGTTTTCAATAATTTCTAAGGAACTATTGGTCATCACAATTACACTGTCTACCACATCCAAAATCTTCTGAATATGTTTATGTAATTCTTCGTTAGGTTGGGCAAGGACGGTATGAAAAACAATCAATGATGGCTTTTCTAGTTTTGACAAAAACAACTCCAACTCTGCTTCATGCCCCATGAATAAGCCAAATTCATGTTGAATGACCACTAGCTGGATATTGTCATTGTCATTGATGCTTTCTGCGAGAACTGTAAGTGCATTAGGCCTATTAATGTGTAATAAACTTTTCACTCGATCGGTATAATCGTGCTCTTGCTCTGTTTGCTCGATAGCGCAGACTTCAACTGAAAAAGACTGATTGAATTTTTTATTTAAAAAACCAACCAAATCGTGCGAATAAGATGCAATACCACACTGCACGGGTGGAAATGTTGTGATTACTAGAATCTCCGGAATTATTCCGCGGCGTTTTTCAGAAATGAATCCATATTCAGAAATGACATTCATTCTGCGATCTGTGTACAGATGTGGTTGACCGTTGTGATTTTCATTCATTCTCATGGTAAATTTTGTATTTCATTATTTCTTCTACTAATTCTGCTAAATGAATAGAGGCACAAGCAATCTGATGATCGGCTGCACCATAGTAGATAAAGAGTTCACCTGCTATCACAACAGCTCCCGTAGGAAAGCAGACATTATTGACAGCACCTGTCACTTCCCAAGGTTGTTCTGGACTGAACAACGGATAAGGCAAACGAGCAAGTTCTACCATCGGAAATTCGATGTCTAGAATACACGCACAAGCGCAGTAAACATAGCCTTCAACAGTATCGTGAACGCCATGATAAATGAGCAACCAACCAGCGTCGGTCTCAATTGGAGGGCACCCACCACCGATATAACTCAGCTCATGATCATACCTTGGAGAAAGTACGATATGACTCGAAAATTCATTCAAATAAGTCTTCCAATAATCATGGGTAAGTTCATAAAGACTGTAAAACTGAAACATCTGTATATCCGGACGGATACGATGAAGTACTGTGAACTTGTTGTTTATTTTTCTTGGAAAAAAAATAACATTCTTATCCCATAACAATTCATCAGGGTGAATTTGTCCCGAGAAATGATTCTGATTATTGTATCGTCGATACTTCTCGTTAATGGTACGATCAGACTCCGCTAGACTGTGAAATTGATCGTATGTAACCTCTGGGACTATAATGCCATGCCTTTCGAAATGCACCAAATCACGTGATGTAGCGAGTTTGCCTCGTGCATTTACACCATCAAACCCAGTGTAGGTTAGATAAAATATATCATCGATTTTTACAATCCTCGGATCTTCCACGCCATGCGATTCATCAGCACTTTGCGGAGATAGTACGCTATGGTCTAATTGATTTACCACATTCATGGCGCCATTCAATTGACAACTACCAATGGTAGAGAAATTGCCTTTTGCCACAGCTCTATAAAACATGTGGACGACCCCGTTATCAAGGATCACTGCCGGATTCAGCACACCTTCCTCCTCGGAAGGAACCGCTCGCTTTTGTAAAACAACACCTCGTTTTAAGACTTCAATCATTGAGCGACTCACAATTTTTACACGACTAAAAAAAACTCAAAGTCGCTAAAACTGCCAGTGCTCAAAACTAGTCTTGACTGAAAACTAAAATGTTACAGAAATGAATTGGTAATTTGTAGAATTCACACATTAACCCTCGAAGGTTTTTTCAGAATCCGCAGTCATCGCTTGAATATCCTCCAATTCCTTATTGGTAAGGTCGCGCCATTTACCCACAGGCACGTCTAGCTTGATGCTAATGATGCGCACACGCTTCAAACGTGTTACTTCATAGCCTAAAAATTCACACATTCTACGGATCTGACGATTGAGACCTTGTGTGAGAATGATCTTGAATTGATTCGCTGCTAATGGCTCTACAACACACTTTCGTGTGATAGTATCCAATATTGGAATACCACTGCTCATCTTGCGAATGAAATCAGGTGTGATAGGTTTATGAACCGTAACGATATATTCCTTTTCGTGATTATTTCTTGCTCGTAAGATTTTGTTGACGATATCTCCATCGCTGGTCAAAAGAATAAGACCTTCGCTCGGCTTATCCAATCTTCCAATTGGGAAAATTCGTTTTGGATAATTAATAAAATCAATGATATTATTCTTCTCTCGCTTCTGATCTGTCGTACAAACGATACCAACTGGCTTATTGAATGCTAAATAGACATGATCTTCTTTGGGAGTAGTGATCAGCTTTCCATTTACACGAATTTCATCTTCAGGCCCCACTTTAGTTCCCATTTCAGGCTTCTTGCCATTGATAGTAACTCTGCCCTCTTCAATTAATCGATCTGCTTCTCTTCTAGAGCAAAAACCAACTTCACTGAGGTATTTATTGATGCGGGTAAGATTAGATTCCATGCGGTAAAAATAAGCAGGTATTCTACACTTTATACACAACAGCATTGATACTCATCCCTGCTCCTACTGAAGCAAACATGATGTAATCTCCTGATACAACAGGCGCAGTATCAATCTTGCCTGATTGCATCAAATCATAAAGCGTTGGAAGTGTCGCAACAGATGAATTACCGAGCCAAGAAATGGTCATAGGCATAATATCCTTCGGTATTTCTGACTCTCCTTGAATACTGTAAAATCGTTCTAGAATTGCATCATCCATCTTACCATTGGCCTGATGAATCAAGATACGCTTGATATCTTTTAAGGCTATTCCACTTTTATCCAAACAAGCCTTCATCGCCACTGGTACGTGCTCTAACGCATATTGATAAAGGCGACGTCCATTCATTTTGAGATACAGTGACCCTTCTCTATTCTGGACTTCTTCATAGGAGTTATCCATTGTCAAAAGTGCTGAGTAACCAACGGCATCTGTTCTTGAAGCATGTGCAATGATACCTAACGGTTCGCCACTTTCTCTTTGCTCTATAATAAAAGCACCAGCACCATCAGCATAAATCATCGAATCGCGATCGTGCGGATCACTCACTAATGATAGATTCTCAGCTCCAATCACAAGGATCGCTTTTGCGTCACCACTTTTGATATAATAATCTCCTTGAATCACACCTTGTAGCCATCCTGGACAACCAAAGATGATATCGTATGCCACGCAATTAGGATTTTTTATTCCGAGCTTCGTTTTTACACGGGAAGCCAATGATGGCACAATATCCGTCTGACGATGAGGACCACGAACATCTCCAAAATTGTGAGCCATTATCAAATGATCCAGTTTTTCAGGATCAATACCGCTAGAAGCTATAGCTTTCAATGCCGCTTCATAGGCCATATCCGACGCTCCCACTTCTGGCTCGCAATATCTTCTTTCTGAGATGGTGGTGATTTCCGCGAACTTATCTATTATCTCTTGATTATTTCTCTTCACTTGAGAACCATCGCTCTCGAGAAACAACTGATCAATGAATTGGTCATTTTTAATGATTCGGTTCGGAATGTAAGAACCGTGACCAGTGATCACACTATAATATTTTGTCATTCGCAAGTACGCATTTCTATTGGCTCAATACTTTAATTCTATGCAGGAATAACAAATGTAGTTTATTTTCAAAAAAAATTGCACCTTCTTGTCACATATTGAGTCTAGGCTGCATATGGATGGTATCACTACTAATTCATTTATAATTATGAAACACAAAATCAAATTCAGCTGGCTATTCATCGCAATCGCAGCTACATTCATGCTCACTGCTTGTGAACAAGAAGAAATCGACAACACCAATGAAGTCACTGACCCTGTCACACCTATTGTTACAGAAGAGGAAGATAACTGCAGTGGCTTGCTCAGCTTCGACGGGGAAGCGCTTTCATTAAATCAAAGTGCCTCGGCATATATTTTCAAACCAACTTGCGATGTAGCACTTTGGCCTGACTCTGTACAATCTGTTGTAACCATTTGCGCCGACAATTTCAATTGGGGTCCCAACGGTCCCGTACCAGGGTTCAGTGTTATTAATGGTCTACCTGGCATCGAGTTCTTTGTCTATGAAAATAGCATTCAAGCCATAGACTACTACTGGGGAGTCGGAAACATGAACTTCAACAATCTCATCTCTTACCCTGCAAATGGGATGATCAATACCTACAACACACCTTGGATTTCTGTAAACATTACAGAGGCAGGCAACACAGTGGGTGAAAATCTTGCTGGTGAGGTAAGTACATATCACCTCGTAGGAGATGTTTATGAAGTAGAATATACAGGGACATTCTGTGTGCCTATTGTAGAAGTTTGCGAGTAACCACGCAATAGTCATCACTACTAAGAGGTCAGCACACCGCGGCGCTATCGCCGCGGTGTCTCTACCTCAAACTCTTGATTAATTGGATAATACTGCTCAAATAATTTCAGCCTGCCTTAAGGGGGATCGCAAGCACCAAAAGGTGCTATTCGACTTACTCTATGGGTACATGAAAAATATTTGCTTCAGATATCTCCATGATAAACATGACCTCAATGATGCTGTGCAAGAAGCTTTCATACTTCTTTTTAAAAACCTCGAGCAATTCGATCCTCTCAAAGGAAATCTGAAAGCTTGGGCAGGAAAGATTGGAATTCGATCTGCGCTGATGCACAATCGAAAAGTGAAGCCTCATAATCAATTACACGATACACAGGTGAAGCAAATGGCCATACCAGCAGATGCGATTGCGAAAATGGACGAACAAAAATTACTCGATCTCATTGCAATGCTTGATGATGACTATCGAGTGGTATTCATGATGCACACCGTGGATGGATATGATCATAAAGAGATTGGTGAAATTTTAAGCATAGATGAAAGTCTATCAAGAAAAAGACTGTCGCGCGCAAGACAAAAATTACAAGAATGGATCTCTCCCAAAATAGTTGATGCAGCGATCACACAACAAAAAACGCAGCCATGAATAATGACTTCGATCAAATAGAGAAAATGCTTGCTGAGCGACTTCGAAGCATTGACGCTCCCGGAGCGTCAGCCGATGCCGCATGGGATGCTCTCTCAGCAAAACTCCCCGCTCCAAAAAGAAAGCGCAGATTCTTCTTTCTTCTCTGGGGCCTTCTTCTCATTTCCGCCGCCTCCACCGCGATCTACTTTTATCATAAGCCTACATCCAATGGCGTGCAGCTTTCAGCTAACAACTATCAGCCAAAGGCTAATGGCGAAAAGCCAACGGCTAACGGCAAGCAGCACCCCCCAAAACTCCAATCCCCAAACTCCAATCCCCAAACTCCAAACCCCAATCCCCAAACCCCAAACTCCAATCCCCAAACCCCAAACTCCAAACCCCAAACCCCAAACTCCAATCCCCAAACCCGAATTCCCTTTCTCCAAAAAAAACCACCTATTATCCGAAATAATCCCCCGTTACTGAAATGTGAACTCTATATAAAGAAAAGAATA
>JAIXWP010000041.1 GCA_027491215.1 Flavobacteriales bacterium
AAAACGGTCATCAGAGGTGGAGGAAAAACTTCTGATGCATTATGGAATGTTATTTCTACTTGTTCAAATTCCAATTACTTGACCTACGGAATGACAGAAACTTGCACCCATGTTGCTGTGCAGGAGGTGTCTTCCAAAAATCAAAATGGATTTTTCAAAGCGCTCCCTGGTGTTCGGTTTTCTATTGATGACCGAACTTGTCTTGCTATAGAAGCTAAACATTTGGGTGATCAAATCATTCGAACCAACGATTTAGTTGAGTTAGAGAGCGAACAAACCTTTGTTTTAGTTGGTAGGGCAGATCGCATAATCAACAGTGGAGGTCGAAAAATTTTTCCTGAAAAATTGGAAGATCTTTTTCAAGATCAATGGAACACGCCATTTTATTTTTGTGACAGAGCAGATGATAAATTGGGCAGTCAACTTGTGCTCGTTATACAAGAAAAGGAGGGACTGCCATTGGAAAAAATTCAAAGCGATATCGAGCGGTCGCTTGCTAAATATGATAGGCCAAAGGAGATATGTATTAAAAGACAACTTAAATACACTCATACGGGTAAATTGATAAAAAAATGGTTTGAGAATGAATAAAACACTCGTTTTTGCAAGTGCAAATAAGAATAAGATAGAAGAAGTATCTCATAAGTTGGGAGGTATGCCCATCAAGGGATTAGCAGACATTGGTTGTATTGAAGAAATACCTGAAACAGCGGATACCATTGAGGGCAATGCAATTATGAAAGCTCGCTATGTTTGGGAAAAGTATCAGGTGAACTGCTTTGCCGACGATACTGGATTAGAGGTGGAAGCATTAGGAGGCAGACCAGGAGTGTTATCCGCGCGATTTGCGGGTGAACAGAAAGACTCTACAGCTAATCGACATATGGTGCTTGATCTTATGAAAGACGAATTGAATCGATGCGCTCGCTTTAAAACAGTTATCTGTTTGATTATTGATGGAAAAGAAATGCTAATCGAAGGAATCGCCGATGGTCATATCACTAGAGAGGAGCGAGGAGAGCTAGGTTTTGGGTATGATAGTATCTTTTGTCCAATGACTCAAAGTCGTAGTTTTGCTCAAATGAGCATTGAGGAAAAGAACATCCTTAGCCACCGTGGTAAGGCATTGACAACGTTGAAAAAAATTCTAGGTCAGGTATAATAGGTTTTGCCTAATTTGCACCCCTGTTTTCAAGTGAATTAAAAAGATCAGTTATGATTACATATCTTGAATTTGAAGCTCCAATGAAAGAACTCAATGAGCAAATTGAGAAGCTTAAGGAAAGTGAAAAGAAGACTGGAGTGGATATGTCCACTGCTATCGCGGATCTGCAGCGAGCAGTAGAAGAGAAGACAAAAGAGATTTATTCAAATCTCGATGCTTGGCAAAAGGTACAAGTTAGCAGGCACCCAGACCGTCCATATACCATTCAATACATCGAAGCAATCACTGACAATCAGTGGATTGAATTACACGGTGATCGCACAGTGAAAGATGACAAGGCGATGGTTGGTGGTTTTGGAATGCTTGATGGACATAGCGTTATGTTTATCGGACAGCAGAAAGGAATTAATACCAAGATGCGTCAATATCGAAATTTCGGTATGGCTAACCCAGAGGGTTATCGAAAGGCACTTCGCCTGATGAAGCTGGCAGAAAAATTTAATAAGCCAATCGTAACATTCATAGATACTCCTGGTGCTTATCCGGGTCTTGAAGCGGAAGAAAGAGGTCAGGGAGAGGCTATAGCGCGCAATCTTTTTGAGATGATGCGCTTCAAAGTACCAATCATTTGTATCATTATCGGTGAAGGTGCCTCTGGTGGAGCATTGGGTATTGGTATTGGTGACAAGGTGTTGATGTTAGAGAATACATGGTATTCTGTTATTTCACCTGAGTCTTGCTCTTCAATTCTTTGGAGAAGTTGGGATCATAAAGTGACTGCTGCTAAAGCACTTAAGTTGACAGCTGATGACATGCTTAAGAATAAATTGATCGATGGAATCATTCCAGAACCTCTGGGAGGCGCTCACGCCAACAGACCTGAAATGTTTGATACAGTGAAGAAAACAATCATTCAACACCTGAATGAACTGTCGAAATTGGACAAAACCGAACTTGTAAATCAACGCGTTGAGAAGTTTTGTTCAATGGGTGTGGTGGTCAATTCATAGAAGTGGTTGTAAAAGATTGGTTTATTCAACAACTTTAGTTGATAAACAATTCTAAATTTTAACAGTTTGTTTTTTCTGTAAGGCTTGCTTGATTAGCTTTGCAGCGATTTTTATATATAAAACCCTTATTAAATTTATTAAGCATGAAAAAGAACAACTTCTACGTAGCGATCGTAGCAGTACTTTCTGGTCTGATGCTCGCTGCTTGCGGTGGTCTCGGGAAAATGGAAAAATACATCGAGGAACTCGGTGCTAGCGCATCTCCAAACCCACTAGAAGTGCATGGCGATAGCATCCAACTCGCTATCAATGGAAAGTTTCCAGAAAAATACTTCCATAAAAAAGTAGTAGTTGAAGCGACTCCTGTTCTTGTTTATGGTAGCAGCGAAGCGAAATTCGAGATGAAAGGATACCAAGGCGAGCAAGCTGCAGGTAACTACGAGTCGATTCCTTATAAAACTGGAAAGAGCTTTTCTTACACAGATAAAATTGCTTATGCTCCAGGAATGGAGGAGAGCACCCTACAACTTAGAATCCATGGTTCTAAGGGGTCTAAGACTGCTGATTTCGAACCATTGAGTATCGGTGTTGGAGTTATTACTACTCCTTACCTTCTTAAAGGTGACGACAAGGTAGTTTCATCTACAGATAAATTCGTTCGCACACTTCCATTCAGCAAGTCTGCTGAAATTTTGTTCGACTACAATTCATCTAAAATTAAACCTGCTGCTCTTAAAGATTCAAGCATTATTGCACTTCAAAACTTTATGGCTGAAGTGGCTGCGAATCCTAAAATGGTAGTTACTAGCATTCAATTTGTTTCTTACGCTTCACCAGAAGGTGAGATCTTCTTGAATGATGAACTAGCAACAGAGCGTGGTGAAGCTGCTAAGGCTTCTATCCTTGCTGGTTTGAAGAAAGCTAAAATGGATTCATTGTTTACTTCTTACATGTCTGTTACTGCTAAAGGTGAAGACTGGGATGGTTTCAAAAAGGCGATGGAGTCTTCTGCAATCGGTGATCGCGATATCATCGTTCGTATTCTTCAGAAGACAGGTGATCTTCAAACACGTGAGCAGGAAATCAAAAACATCAGCAAGACATATACAGAAATCCAAAAGGATATCTTCCCAAGTCTTCGTCGTTGTACAATCGTTATAAACTACAACCTTGAAGGTTATAGCGATGCTGAATTGGTGGCTCTGGGTAAATCAAATCCTGATAACTTGACTTACGAAGAAGCTTTGAAAGCTGCTTCATTAACTGAAGACTTGAATACTAAGGCTTCAATTTATCAGTCTGCTGCTAAGAAGTCTGATGCTGACTACCGTGCTTCTAACAACCTGGGTTTTGTTTACTACATGCAGAACAAAACAGCTGATGCAGAAACTCAATTCGCAAAGGCATATGGAATGGCGAAGAACAGCGAAACTAGCTGTAACATGGGAGCTGTTACTCGTTTGAAGGGCGATCGCGCAGGTGCTATGAAGTACTTGAACGAAAGCAGCTCTAACGAAGCTAAATACAACAAAGGTCTCATCCACATCCAAAACGGTGACTACTCTAGCGCAGTTAGCAATATGAGCAACTACAAAACTTTCAATACTGCACTTGCTCACTTGTTGAACAAAGACAACGGAACTGCACAAAACGATATTAATGCATCTAATGATTCTTCAGCTCTTGCTGACTATCTAAGAGCAGTTATTGCAGCACGTAGCAATAACGCCGCAGATGTTGCAACAAATCTTAAGAGCGCTGTTTCTAAAGATGGTTCTTTAGCAGCAAAAGCACAAAAAGATCTTGAGTTCAGAAACTTCAAGGATGCCTTGAACTTCTAATCTCAGAAACAATATTTCATTAAAAAAGGGCTTTCATTGAAAGCCCTTTTTTGTTATTGTTTCTTAGCTCTTTGAGATTTGTCTCTTGTCACTTGTCATTTGATTACAGCTTCCAGCTTAATCCTATTCCGATAATGCTTTTGAACTGCACGCCTGGTCCTACGTTCGTTGCAGCGCCAGTAAGTTCGTCTGTTTCTTTGACAATTTGTGTGTTGTCGTCATAGATCAAGTGTGTGAATATGGTAGTGGTCATCCACTTGTTGATTTTCATTGAAATCAAGTTTTCCCAGCTTATATCTACGTTTTGAGGATTATCGATATAGTTGGAAAATAATTCGATTTTAGATTTCAAGTTTACATTTTCTATAACGTCAGTTGTGTACTGAACACGTGCATAAGCACCCATCTCAGAACGTAGATTCTCACCGCTTCCTTTTATAACAGTGATGCCATCCGTTTCAAATTGACGCTTAACACCAAAAGCCCCCGCGTCTGCAAGGTCTTGGTCCAAAACGAAAATTCCGCGATAAGTAACAGGAGATATGAATGCCGTTAACTTATCATTTGGCTTGTAGTCCATACCCAGAGAGAAGAGTGTCCAACCTGGAGCCATTAGATCTGAAATTTTTCTGTTGTAATCTGGAATACCGTTCGCTAATGGTGAGTAACCAGGCGCAAACTGTGTCTTGAAGTTTAACAATGCCGCATAAAACCATTTTTTGCTTGCTTGTCTTCCATACTTCGAAGTTACATCGAGTTTATCATCGGTCTTAATTGCTCGTGAATCCAAACCTTGCAAGAGAATACCATAGGCCATGTCTAGTGAATTGTCCCATGCGTTTTTTCCATTTCTGTAATTTTTGTATGTAGAGAGAAGTCCGGTGGTGCTTATGGAGTTG
Organism: Flavobacteriales bacterium; assembly: GCA_027491215.1. Classification (GTDB taxonomy): domain Bacteria; phylum Bacteroidota; class Bacteroidia; order Flavobacteriales_D; family Sanyastnellaceae; genus JAIXWP01. The sequence goes on from JAIXWP010000041.1 coordinate 4,916, forward strand.
TTACCACCAGCGGCCCATTGGCTCAAATAGGTAAAAGTATTATTGAATCCAATCGTGGTTCCAGTTGACCATTTTGTGGAATCTTTAGGAGCTGCAAGTGATTTCATTGCTTTTTCTTCGTCTGCTGTTGGTGCCGATTGCGCCCAAGCAGATAGGGTAGCCGCACCAAGAAGGGTAGCGACAATAGTGTGCTTTAACATTGGTAAATTATTTAAGTAGTATAATTAAGCAACAAAGGTAAGGGAGACAGAACTTATTTTATGGCACGACCATTGGGGTGCTAAAGAAAATTTATCGATTATGAAACGCTTTAGTATTTACACTTGGATTATTGCTCTTCTTGGAATCATCCAACTTCAGAGCTGCATCATTTATGATACAGACTATGGACCAGACGGTCGTGATGGTAAAGCATTCTTCGGAATCGACTACGACTACTACCAACCATATTCATATTGGGATAATAACCCATCAGTTCCTACCAACCCATTCTTCGGGGAGTTCTATCGCTCATATCCTGGAATATATGAATTTGAGTATTTCATAAACTCAAATGAATATTGGTATGGAACCTATGAAATCAATATCCATAGAGGAGAGCAAGGACGCCCGAATGGTACCGCAGGCCGCGACGGTCTGGACACCTACCTTCGATTGATTTGTAATCCTAATGGATTCTACTTTGAAAGCACCAACGATTGCGACTGCTATCGCTCTGTCTCTGATGATGGAACTATCATTAGCGAGGTCAAGGATAAAGACCATTCTTTCAGAATCGTTATGAAAAAGACAACGATAGAGGAAAGACCAACATATCACCTGGCCAAGAAACAATAGTTTTCTGTTTTCAACGTCTTATCGGATATTAGCAACCACAAATGCAATATCCAGCTAAAATAATTCTTGCCTGGGCGGAAGCCATTAACGGTAATCGAGACATTCGGGATTGGTTAATCACTAGCGGTTATCCTGAACTTGGTCTTTTTGTATTTGCACTTCACAATAAAACAGAGGCAAGACAGTGGCTTATCGATAATGGCTTCCCTCATTTAATGGCACTCATTAATGGTGCTGAAGGCAATCAAAATGCACTCAGTTGGCTAAAAAAATTCGACTACGATATTCTTGAAAAAATGGCCCGTGTTGGCGATAACGATGAAGATGCACTCATTTGGCTTCTTCAAAACAATTTACCAGATATGGCCAAGGTGGCTATAAAGATTCGAGAAGTCAAAAATGAAATCGATGCAAATAACAATGATATGCATCGAATTTCTCCTGATTAATTAAAGTCGCCCTACCTTTACACTTTCTAATTGTATGGTAGAACCAATCATTTTTACCCTCTCCAACGGAGTAAGAGTAGTGCATCAACCCCTCGATAGAGATGTGGCACATTGCGGCATTCTGATCGGTACAGGTTCGAGAGATGAAGAAGAGAATGAGCACGGTCTCGCACACTTCATGGAACATGGTTTTTTCAAAGGCACTAAAAACCGCAAGACTTTTCATATCCTTAGCAGACTAGATGCGGTAGGAGGAGAGATTAATGCTTTCACTGCCAAAGAAGAAACTTGGGTGCATGCTAGCTTCCTGCGTGAGCACTACGAGCGCTCGATAGAACTCATTGCTGATATCACTTTCAATGCTACATTTCCCGACAAAGAAATTGTCAAGGAAAAAGAAGTAATTCTTGATGAAATCAATTCCTATAAGGATAGTCCTTCAGAAATGATTTTTGAAGAATTTGATGCATACCTTTTCAAAGATCATCCAATCGGGAGAACCATTTTAGGGACAGAAGAATCATTGAAAAGATTCAAGAGTAAAGACCTCATTCGTTTCAGAAGAAGAAACTTTACAGCTTCTAATATCATCTTTGCATCTGCAGGAAAAATTGAACTGGAAAAGCTGAGGGCTCTTTTAGAAAAACATATCGGAGGATATTCTCTTCCGGATACTCCAATCATTCGCACAGCATTCAAGGGCTACAAAGCATTTAATAAGACCGAGAAGAAAGACATTCACCAAGTACACTTGGTAATGGGGACAAAAGCATACTCTTACAAAGACAAAAAGAGACCAGGACTTTCACTTTTGAATAATATTCTTGGCGGACCTGCGATGAACAACCGCTTGAGCTTAAATATTCGTGAAAAGCATGGTATTGCTTATCACATAGATTCTACATATGCTCCATTTTCTGATACTGGTATCTTTTCAATTTACCTAGGTACAGATAAATCTAACTTAGATAAAAGCCAAACTCTCATTTGGAAGGAGTTTAAAGCGCTCACCGACAAAGCTCTCAGCCCTCGACAATTGCATGATGCAAAAAAACAAATCATCGGCCAGATTGCTCTTGCGCAAGATAGCGGTGGTGCCATCATGTTTAATCTTGGTAAAAGCCTCATGCTTTTTGATCGTATTGATTCTCTTGAAGATGTATTTAAATCAGTGGAGAAGCTTACGAGCTCAGAACTACTTACGATTGCAAATGAAATTTTTGACGAGCGTAAAATGAGTTCATTGACTTACACATACTAGCAATTTTATAAAAGAAAGAACCCCAACAATGAAACTTGTGTTTCATTGTTGGGGTTCAACTTTATATACAGCTTGGCTGTTGGTTAATGCTGAATTAGTGGGTATGACCGTCTCCTTCATGATGCTCATGATCATGACCGTCACCTTCGTGGTGATCATGTCCATCTCCTTCGTGATGTTCTTCTGCAGGCTTATAACCTTCAATCATGATACCGTCTGCCATGAAAGAAATTCCAGATTTTGGCTCAGTAATCGCGGCAATTTCTGCTTCAGATTTACCTGCATCTTGTGCGTAGTGCTTTAAGTCTTCTACAGAGGTTACATCTTTGTAAGCCCATGCAGCAACAGTACATTTCAAGTTAGCAGCACCAGTTGTTGGAACGAAGAAACCATAGTCTTTCATTCTAACGCGAGCTGTTTCACCATTTGCCAATTTTACAGTCATCCAGCATCCTTTCACACTGCACGTTTCTTCAATTGTGCTAGTGAATTTAACAAAAACACTGTCTTGTGTTGCCAATAATGATGTGACGCTATCTACTGGAATCGCTCCCGCTGGATCGAAGGACGCTCCGTAGGAATTGATGACAGGCGCTTCTTGTGCGTGGTTATGATTAGAATGATCGCAACCACCCATCATAAGGGAAGCGGCTAGGAAAAAGAAGTATTTTTTCATTTTTAAAATTGATTAGCGATCCAAATTTACATCTTTTTTATCAAAAACTCTGTTCTCCTGTTCTTGGCGCGTCCTTCATCTGTATCGTTTGTGCCTACCGGCATAGTTTCACCGTATCCCTTGTTGGTCATACGTTTTCCATCCACACCTTTTTTTACTAAGTAATTCAATACCTCAAACGAACGCTCCATTGATAAGGCTAGATTGGCTTGATCATTACCGACATTGTCTGTGTGGCCTCTAATTTCAATCGTAATACTTGGATGTTCGATCAAGTACTCGGCAAACTCATCCAAAATCAGTATAGACTTTTGTTCGATATCGGCTTTGTTCGTGGAATAATAGATGTCATTGATGATAAACGGCTTGTTTTCTTCCGCTGTGTATGACTCCATATTCAACTTCGCAACAACAGGAGGTTTCGTGTCTTCTTTTCGAGCAATTACTCTAGAGTTGAATGCGATATTATCACCGCCAACACTCACAACTATATCTTCTTTTTTGGCCACTTTAACAACAGCTGCGTAGCGCCCATCGTCTTCATTAACCTTTACTTTATCTACTGTTTTACTCTGTGCATATTTGATTTCCACATTCGCATTTGAAGGAGGATTGCCATCTTCTGTTTTTACTTCTCCTTTCAAAATCATTACACGCTCAGGTTTTGCAACCTCTGGCATTTCGAACTGATAGACATCCCAGCCGCGTTGATTATTGAGATTTTGCGCACCAAAGTAGGCTACCTCACCATCACTAGTGACAACAATTCCCAATTCATCTTTGTCCGAATTGATAGGGAATCCAATATTTTTTGGCTCTGTGAAAGTTTCATCATCATTCATTTTGCAGTAATAAATATCAAGACCACCAACTCCAATAAGGCCGTCACTTGAGAAGTATAGTGATCTGCTATCGCTGTGCATGTAGGGTGCTTTATCTCTTCCTTTGGTGTTGATATTATTAGGTAGTTTTTTTGCTTGTCCCCATTCACCGTCCGAACCACGTTTGCTCATGAAAATATCAATTGAATAATTTCCATTTGCATCCTGCGTCGATTCAGCTCGGGCCGCTGCGAAGAATAAATATTGCCCATCTCCGCTCAGTGATGGTTGTGATTCCCAGCCATCAGAATTGACCAAATCACTTAAACGCTCGAGAGAAGACCAAACATATTTTTTCTCACCTGTTTTTTCATCAGTCATCAGTTTGAACTTTGCGCTGAATAGATCAAAGTTCTCAGGGTTTTTTGGGAGCGGATTTTTTTTTGCAATAATCAATTCTTTGTTGTCTACAGAAATAGTCGCTCCACCTATGTTGTCACCCAGATTAAATGGCGGAGGCAGTGCTACTCCTTCATCAAAGATGGCGTTTATATCAGGTCGCTTGCTCCATGTAAATTCCTCTACAATGCGCGCAGTGAAATCTCCTTTCGCTTGCTTTTCATATTTTCTCGTATAAAACATGATTTCTCCGTCTGGAGAAATAAGCGGCAAATAGTCGTCATTCTTAGAACTTACACCAGCAACTTTTACGGGATTGAATTGAACATTGCTAGCATAAATTTCTTGATATTTTTTAATCATCGGTATTACTTCTTCCACTTCCGCATATTTTTTTTGATAGTCCTTTTCAAACTTGCTAGGATCTTCATCAGGGAAGCGAAGGAATTTTTCGAAATACGTGAGAGCCCTGTCATAT
>JAIXWP010000096.1 GCA_027491215.1 Flavobacteriales bacterium
TTGTTTACCAAGTATACTTTCGAGTCTCGATTTCTCTTTAAGAATAGTATTGTAACGCTTGAAGCTTGCTACTCCAGGATGAATACCGATTTCATTAGTCTTGGACACTTTAGTGATGAGGTGTCTCAAACCTTTGCTGGAATGGGGTAGGCCTTTGTCGAATTCACCAAAATCGGCTAATAGAAAAAAGAATATGGACCTCACTTTTCTCTTGCGATGTTGTTCTTCCAAATACTGATAGGTATCGTAAGGATCTGGAGCCTCAAGTATAATCGTTTTGAGGCGTTTTTGAAGGTTCTTAAAGTCGAAACGACTTAGATCTTTGAGAACACCACCAAGCGTCCTGTACGATCCTTTATGGCGATAAGCAAAGGCGCTATCGACATCGATGGTAGAGATATATTTAGGAGATGGTGCATTAAAGACAAGTGTGTTGTCTTTTTCTAATAAAACTTTTTGAAACGCCGAAATCCATTCTTCAACAATAGGGCGGTCCAGCACATCCATTTGGTAGAGTACCGAGCTATTAGGCAAGTATCGCCCCATAGCATCGCTTTCAAATCTCCAGTACTCCTCATATCTAGTGAGGAGAAAAAATGTCGCAGAAAAAATGTCAAATGGAATCATGCCTCCTCCTTGCGCAAATAATGTAGGCATATTCTGCCAAGTGCCTTGGTCAGATTTTACTCGGGAGTATTCCGTGTGTTCAAGAATTCCTGACGCATAAATGGCATTCTGCGCATGTTGCGGAGCGTTTCTCTTGAGATAGCTCAATTTGAAACCTGCGTAGTCGTTGAATTCATTTTCTTGTGTAGTAAAAAGTACTTCACCTTCGAAATCTCTAAGGACTATCGAAAAAGCATATTGAATGCGCGGAGTGATTTGTTCTACTAGAATAATCATGAATGCAAATAGTCAAATATAGTTTGACAAATAAACTCTGAAGCGCTACCATCACCGAAGAATGCTGGCCAGGTCATGGTGCTTTCTTTCGCTATCAAGTCTTGATATGCTTTGATGATTTTATCACGGTTGGCGCCAGTAAGAATTGCGTTACCATTAGAAACAAGCTCTACCCATTCTGTCTGATCACGCAAAATAATACATGGTTTTTTAAAGAAGAATGCTTCTTTTTGTACTCCACCACTGTCTGTTATTACGAAGTCACAGCAGCTTTCCATTTCGACCATGTCAAGGAATGACAATGGCTCAGTTAAAATAATATGAGGATTGCTTTCAAGCTTAGTTGCGAGCTCTACCGACATTTTATTACGTGTGCGAGGATGAAGAGGTAAAACTACTTTTTTTCCTGAAAGTGCAGTGATTTCAAGTAGCCCCTCAATGATTTGAGCTAGTAACTCAGATTGGTCTGTATTAGTATCACGATGAATAGTACACAAACCGAATGATTGTTCGGTTAGCGCCAAGTCTTTTATTATCGTTGATTTGCTTTTGGAGATTTCAGCAAAATATCTTGAATTATCAAACATAATGTCTCCACAATGAAACACTCCAGGATGTTCAGCAGAATAGGGGAGATCGCTATGTTTGATACCTTCTTTTTCAAGATTATTAATTCCTTGTTTTGTAGGAGAAAATAGGAGTGTGCTCGCATGATCGCACATGATGCGATTAATTTCCTCAGGCATTCTTTTATTAAAGCTTCGCAAACCGGCTTCAATATGAATAAGCGGAACGTGAATCTTAACAGCAGCGAGAGCTCCTGCTAGCGTTGAATTCGTATCGCCATAAACCAATACCGCATCGTGTTTGTGCTCGAGGAGAATTTTCTCAATTCCTGCCAGCATTGCGCCCGTTTGAGAACCATGTGTACCCGAGCCAACTTGCAGATTGAATGCAGGCTTTGGAATACCTAGTTCCTCAAAGAAAACTTCAGACATGTTTTGATCATAATGTTGACCAGTGTGAACAATGTCTTCTTGGATTTCATTTTTCCAATGATTTGCAATGGCTCGTGAAATAGCCGCTGCTTTGATAATCTGAGGTCGAGCACCGATAACGGTGAGAATTTTTTTCATATTAATCTAAAATGCCTTCATCCGCGAAGCTAAAGTAACCATGAGAAGTGATAATTAGATGATCCAGCACCGGAAGTTCTAAATCAGCGCCACATCTTCGCAATTTCCGAGTGATTCTTTTGTCCTCTTCGCTCGGGGAGAGGTTTCCACTGGGGTGATTATGTGCAACAATTATTGCGCTTGCCTTTTCTTCTAACGCCTTGGAAAATACTTTTTTAGGATCTACAATGGTACTGTGCCAGCCACCTTCGCTAATTCTTTTTAAAGAAATAACTTGATTTGATCGATTGAGATTCATCAGCCAAAACTCTTCATGCTCGAGGTCTCCAAGGTCTTGCAAGAAAAACTCGAAAACATCTTTGCTAGATTCAATCTTTTGCTTTTGACGAGTAGGTAAACTTCTTCTCCTTCTTCCTATTTCGAACGCAGATAGCAGTGTTACAGCTTTTGCCGGACCAATACCTTTTATTTTACACAGGTCTTGGAATCCGATTCTTGAGAGCGCACCGAGGTCTCCAGCTGTTGAACCTAGTATTTTTCGTGCTAATGAAACGGCGGAGTCTTCGGCTGATCCTGTTGCCAATAAGATAGCAATGAGTTCTGCATCGGCAAGACTGGCTGCTCCTTTTTCAATCAATTTTTCTCGTGGACGTTCTTCTTGCGTCCAAGACTTGATTGAAGAATTGCTGGTAGTCATAATATATTCAGTTTTAATTTTGCAAAAATAGAAAAGCCCTTCACATGGAAGGGCTTTCATATATTCGAGAATATTATTGAATATACTAGTAAAAAGGCTGATTACAGCTTGTTCACGAAAACTTGAAGGCTGCTCTTAAGATTGCTTGCCTTGTTTTTGTGAATGATGTTGATCTTCGCCAATTTATCCAACATAGAAGCTACTTTTGGTAACAAAGCAGATGCTTCAGCCTTGTTCTCCAAGCTACGAAGTTTACGAACTGCGTTACGAGTAGTCTTGTGATAATATTTGTTACGAAGTCTTTTAGCGTCGTTAGAACGAATTCTCTTTATTGCTGACTTGTGATTTGCCATTGCCTAAAAATTTGGGTTGCAAATATACATAGTTTTTTCTGATTTCCAATCAAATGTACATTTTTTCGAGAAAAGGGAACATTTTTTTGCTTTAATCGTAAGTAAGTAGGTTATTTATCAATTATTTACTGTGAAGCTAGCCACCCTAAAATATATTTTATCGCTCTCCTTAGTTCTGAATTTCTCTGCTCTTTTAGCTCAGAATGAATCACTTATTGGGGGATATAAGAAGATTCTATTGCGCGGAGTCTCTGACTCGCTGTATATAAAACTCAATATTGATATTGCTGATCAGTACATTTTTAATAGTCCTGATTCTTCGGCTGTTTACACCAATTTTGCTCTTGCAAGGGCGCAGGCCATTCAGGATACGAGTATGATGGCCAAGGCTCATAATTTCTTGGGCATCATTTTCTATTCCAAAGGACATCTGCTCACATCACTCGAACACTACCAACAAGCTCAGGCGCTTTACAAATCTATTGATGACGCAAGTGGTGCGGTGAAAGTAGCGAATAATATAGCCAACGTTTATACCGAGCTAGGTGAAAACGATAAAGCAATCAAAATCTACGAAGAGGCGTTCCAAACTAACATTGATTTGAATCTGGTAGATGAAGCGGCTTCTAATATTTTCAATATTGCAAATTCCTATCTAGAACTAAGAGATTACGATAAGGTAAAATCTTACATCAAACAGCTAGAGGATTTTAATAAAATTTCCAAAACGAGTATTGACCCATGCTTCATAAAAGCGGAAATTTTCATCGTTGAAAATCAGCTTGATTCAGCAATGATTTGTTTGGACAGAGCAGTTAATATTTCAGCCAAAGAAGGAGATGAGTTATTTGTGTGCAGTCTGAGCTTACGCAAAGCGGAAGTTCTTCTAATGATGAAGGATTATGTCAATGCAATGGCGATTCTAGAAGGCACTATTAAGCTTATTGAAAAGAATGATTTCAATGATTTAAAACTTGATTTTCTCAAGTTAAAAGCCTCTTTATATAAAGAACTTGGACAATTCAGAGAAGCATATTTTTCTATGGAGCAGTATGATATTTTGAAGGATTCATTGGAAAAAATGAACGACTTTAATCGTGTCTCTGAGTTAAATGCAAAATATGAATCTGAGAAAAAAGAGGCGGATAATGCAAGGCTTGGAGAAGAGGTTGCAAGGAAAGATTCACTCGTAAGAATTACGCTCATTATAGGTATCGCACTCATTGCAATACTAGGTGTATTTGTTTTCAATTTCTATAGAAAAAAGAGATTGAATTCTCTATTGAAAGAACAAAACAACGAGATCAAAATTCAACGACATAAGGTGATAAGTTCGATTAACTATGCACGCCGAATTCAAAGTTCAATCCTTCCAAATATTCAAGATTTAGCGGCATTTCTTCCCGAAAGCTTTATCTACTTCAAGCCAAAAGATATTGTGAGTGGCGACTTTTATTGGTTTAGAATCATTGATGAAAAATTATACATCGCCGCGATCGACTGCACGGGTCACGGGGTTCCTGGTGCATTTATGTCGCTCATCGCAAATTCAAAGTTAAATAGAACAGTCGATGAGTTTTGTCTTCGTGAGCCACATGAAATTTTGCATCAATTGCATTTAGAAATCATTGCGATGCTCAGACAAGAGCGTGATCCTCTCAATGCGCAAGATGGAATGGATATCGCGATTTGCGCTATTGATATGCAAAATAGAACAATCCGTTATTCTGGTGCAAATCACGGTCTAATTCTCGGTCGTGCGGGAGAATTGATTGAGTATAAGGCAAAGCCAATTTCTCTCGGTGGAATCATCTATGAAAAACAATTGGCAAATCTCACCAATCCTTTCCAAACTGAGGAGATTCAATACAATTCTGGAGATTATCTATTCTTGTTTAGCGATGGACTATACGATCAACTAGGAGGTCCGGAGAACAAGAAGTTCAACAAGGCGCGCTTCAGAGAGTTGCTCAGAAACGTGCTTCGCATGAATGACACAAAGCAGGCTTCTGCTCTTTGTGAGTCTGTCTTCCAAAACTGGCGGGGCAGTCGTTCTCAAACCGACGATATCATGCTCATCGGCACCAAACTCAATTGATTCGCTTCGCTCGTGTCGGGTACCTTCGGTGACGGGTATTCGCTTCGCTCATGTCGGGTACCTTCGGTGACGGGTATTCGCTTCGCTCATGACGGGTACTTGCTGGCGCTCGTGACGGGTATTCGCTTCGCTCATGGTTTTCCCCGAAGCGGAAAATTTGAGGGGATAGAAAACAAAAAACCGCAAAAATTAATCTTGCGGTTGCCTAAAATAATATCTCGCCTCGCGAGATTATTTGTCACTTGTCACTTGTCACTTGTCATTTGTCATTTGTCTCTTGTCTCTTGTCTCTTGTCTCTTGTCTCTTGTCTCTTGTCTCTTGTCATTCGTCCCTTGTCTCTTGCTTCACGTTTTTTCAATCTGAAAAGGAATCTTCAACATGCTCTGAAGTTCTTCTCCTTTCTCAATCATAAGTTCATCATCCTTTTCAACCTTCCAAATGACTTGGAGCGTGTTTTCGCTGAGTTGGTATTCTTCTAGAACAGTGAGAAGTTCGAAAATGAATCGACCAGAAGATGAATTAAAATAATCTAGTTGAATTATGAAAATGTTCTTGATACCTGTCTTTATAATATTCGATTTTACGAAATCGATGACAGGGTGATAGAAATTATAGGCATTTTCAGGAAGTGAGCGACCTAAAATAGAATACATACCGGAAGAGGCGTCGAAAGACACTTCAGGGGTGTCTTCGCTTCTTTCGATATGTAGTTTAATCTGATCTGCCATGCTCTTCGTAGTGCGAGAATACTACAAAATTAAAAAGTCACATTTATTGCGTAAATAAATCTATCAGCACCAATTGGTTCAAAAGTGTATTGTACACCTTTCACAGCAGCTTTGATGATTTCAATTAAGCCAAGACCTGATTTATTCTTGTTTTCGAATTTCAAACTTGCTTTCATTGCTGTCTTATGAAGATCTGCTATTTCTGGTTGGCTAAGTGAGGTGAGGTAGTTCAAGTTTTGCTCAAGAACATATTTTTCCTCCGTACTCACTTCATTACCGCACTGAATAAACATTTCATTTTGATTTTTGCCAATAAGGAAGATTCCTTCTTTGCGTCCTTTCTCATCAACTTGAGAATGCTTAGAAATATTTTGTAGAAGCTCCACTAAAATGTGAGCTACTTTTCTTGTCATGCTTGTGAGGCTAGAACCACCGCTTACGTTTTGTTCGACAATATCTAATAACGGTAAAATTGATTTTTGAGAGAAGTCACCCTTGTAGAACAAAAAGGCATTTTCTCCGCTCAAGCGACTGTGTAAATCCTTAGTCTCTTGGATTTTATTGAAGTCAAATTCATTTTCTTTTTGAATGAAGCTCACTTGCTGGTGAAACTTCGCAAAGGGTGGACGGAATTCTTCGAACTCATAGATTAGTTTTTGTCCGCTTTTTCTTGCCAATTCAATCAATCCGAGACCAGCTCCGCCTTTGCTGCTTATATCATTGTTGTTTAGCTGTTGTAAATAAAGCTCTTTAAGCTCTTTTGAGTCCATTGAATTCACCTGATCAACCCAAGTCTTCAACTGATCAATTTCATTGTTTAAAATGTGATTGATGGAATTAATGATAAATCCTTGGTGATTCATTTGAAAGGTAAAAATGCCATCGTCAAGATGTGTTTCTTGATCTGTCATGTTTTCACCGTGGCGAATGATATTTTGGAAACATTCTACAAGTAAGAATGATACTTTACGATTTACAGAACCGTCTGTTCGAAAGGCTGCACCTTCGGAGATATCGATGATTGTCCCAGTAAACTGCTCTGAGAAGGCTCCACGGTAGCAGAAAGCACTATCATGCGCTTTATATCTTTTATAAAGCTCAAATAGGGTTACTAACTTTTGAGAGCCATCTGTGTTGGCTGATTTTGAATGCATTGATAGGGTGGTTGACATTTAAATCTTCAATAATCAACCCTATTTAACGGAAAAAGCCTTGGAAGGTTTCGTCCGGGAAGAGAGTTAGAAGGCTTAATGCAGGGCTAAAATAAAAAGAACTTCTGTTTAAGGAAGTTCTTTTTTAAAGTGATAGGTTTTTAGATCTAGGAAACTACCGCTACCGGAGCCAAAAGGGCGTGCGATTCCGCGACAGTATCGCGCACCCAAGACTTCTCGATGTAGTGAATGACTTTTTCTCCAAGCTTGGCTTTGGATTCGGTTTCTCTTAATTGTAATAGGATTAGATCTTGATCATGATCTCTTGTAAACTTAATCTTGAGTGTCAAATCTGCTTTTGTTCGCACAATGATATCATCCTCAAAAAGGTGATGAGTGAGCTGGCGTTGTAGTTCGGCGAGCGGATGCTTCAAGCCTTCTTCTACGATTTTTAATTGGATATTGACCATTGGATGAAGGTTTTAGGGTTTTCCGAAATTTACTTTTTCCATTAAAAAGAATGAAATTAAGTTGTTCAAATGGCTCACTTTAAATTGATATTTTCGCGCCTGATGAATATTGCCGTTCGCATATCCCTGATTTGTTTGGTGTTTTCAGCTAAGGTGTCTCTTGGTCAAGTTGTTAACATCGAGCAGAGTCGAATGCACTTGGACTCTTTGGGGTGGTCTGGAGTAGTACAAGGCAATTTTCAAATGCAGAAATACCAAAATCTATTTTTAGCTACTTCTGCTCGCACGACTGTCTTTAAAAAGAATAAAAATGATTACTGGATGTTTCTGGGCGAAACTGGTTTCTCCGTAGCGCAAGAAGTCCAATTCAATAACATGAGTCTTTTTCATGCTCGATATAATCGCTCCACGGCAATCGAGTGGCTCAAATGGGAGGCATTTACTCAAATGCAGTACAATAGGCTGCTTGGATTGGATCGACGCAATCTCTTAGGCAGTGGACTGCGTTTCAAGTTATATGAAAAAGACAACTCTCGCTATTATTTGGGGAGCACTGTCATGTGGGATTATGAGAAGGTAAATAGGGGAGACGAGTCAGTTCTTTATGGAAGGTCGAGCTTCTACTTTTCATTTACGCATAAGGTGCCAGGTAAATGGAGCTTGGTGAGCACTACTTATTACCAGCCTTTATTGAATCGGTTGAATGATGTTCGTATCGCTGGTCAGCATGCGTTTACAACACCGGTAGGAAAGCATCTAGGAGTGCGAATAGAATTGAATCATTATTACGATAGTAGGCCTCCGGTGGGCATCATCAAATCCACCTTCAACAGTCAGATAGGTCTTATTTGGGAATTATAAAAACAAAAAGGCTTCCGAAAGGAAGCCTTGTGCTTTGTAGCCCGTAGGGGAATCGAACCCCTGTTCCAAGAATGAAAATCTTGTGTCCTGACCCCTAGACGAACGGGCCGTGCTGTAAAGCGGGTGCAAATATAATCACAGTTTTGAATCTGTCAACTTTTTTCGAAAAAAAATTACATGTGCTGATCATCTAATCCAAACTTAATGCCCAAACGCTTTCCTGTGGCAAGGGTGTGGCTCTGCGAAATACTCTGGATCTGCTCAACAGTAATCTGCTGTAAATGCTCATAAGGAGGGATGAGCAAATCAAAATCAAGTGTGTAAAGAATTATGCTTTCCACCACCTTCTTTAATGTCGCTTTGTCCAATGTCGAATTGATAAAGTCATTATACAAGAAGCCAAGCTGACGTTTTCCTTGCACCATGAAGTGTCGGTCTTTATTTAAGAAGATACGACCTAATAAATAACCAATATCCATTTGACGCTGATAACGCATGGAATCAGCCAAAAAATTGAAGACATTAATAATTCCTACATAAGAATTTTTCGGATGGTCTTTTAAATAACCACTTTTCCAAAGAGGGTGCTCATCGTCAAACTGAAAAACATTGGTGTGCATTTGAAAAATCAAAACATCACTAGCCACTTTTATTTCAGCTTGAAAATCACCGCGATCTTGATAGTAAATCTCGACACGCTTGTCAGAGTTGCCAAATCTTGTAGTGATTTCTGATATCACTTCTTTCAACACATCTTTCAAATCTTGAAAGGTGTCAATTGTCGCAGTGAAAACATCTTGCTTCAGAACACTTTTTTCGCGAAGCAATTGATCGATGAGTTCCTTAGGTTCTTGCATAAGCCTTTTTATATTAATATGCACGAGCAAAAACAACGCGTTGCTTACTAGGCTTGCCAGTGACCATGCATTGTCCTTCTTCTATTTCATTATCTAATGGTATACAACGAATCGTCGCTTTTGTTTCTGTCTTAATTTTTTCTTCCGTCTCTGAAGTGCCATCCCAATGTGCTAGGAAGAAGCCTCCTTTTGAATCAAGCAATGACTTAAACTCTTCGTACGTATCGACTTTCGTGGTGTGTTCTGCTCGGTGTTTAAATGCCTCATCAAATAAATTCTGTTGAATTTGATTTAACAAATTTTGAATATATGCAGCAGCACCTTCCATAGGAATAGACATTTTTTCTCCAGTGTCTCTGCGAGCAGCTTCAAGCGTTCCTGCTTCCATATCTTTTGGACCAACAGCGATTCTTACCGGCACTCCTTTCAATTCATACTCGGCAAATTTCCATCCTGATCTTTTTGTATCGTCACCATCAAACTTAACAGTGATACCCATTCCTTTTAACTCTGCCATCAACGGCTTCATCTTTTCGTGTATCTCTGCTAGTTGTTCTTCGCCTTTATAAATTGGAACAATTACAACGTGGATTGGAGCTAACTTCGGAGGTAAGCGCAATCCTTTATCATCAGAGTGAGTCATGATCAGTGCTCCCATTAGACGCGTTGAAACGCCCCATGAAGTAGCCCACACATAGTCATTTACTCCTTCTTTACTTGCAAATTTTACATCAAATGCTTTAGCGAAATTCTGACCCAAGAAGTGTGAAGTGCCCGCTTGAAGTGCTTTGCCATCTTGCATCAAAGCTTCGATGCACAATGTATCTACAGCTCCAGCAAAACGTTCACTCTCTGTTTTTCTTCCTTGAATAACGGGAATAGCCATAAAGTTTTCGGAAAAATCTGCATACACATGGAGCATTTTTTCTGTTTCTTCAATCGCTTCTTGAGCTGTTGCGTGAGCAGTATGACCTTCTTGCCAAAGGAATTCGGCAGTACGCAAGAATAGGCGTGTTCTCATTTCCCAACGCACTACGTTAGCCCATTGATTGATGAGTATAGGTAAGTCGCGATAGCTTTGAATCCATCCTTTATATGTGTTCCAAATAATGGTTTCTGAAGTAGGACGAACAATCAACTCTTCTTCTAGCTTAGCATCTGGATCAACTACTACTTGTCCGTTTTCTGTTTTCAAACGATAATGCGTCACTACTGCACACTCCTTTGCAAATCCTTCAATGTGCGCCGCTTCTTTGCTCAAATATGATTTCGGGATGAACAACGGAAAGTATGCATTTTGGTGCCCAGTCTCTTTGAATTTCGCATCGAGAACGTCCTTCATTTTTTCCCATATAGCATAGCCATATGGTTTGATGATCATGCAACCCTTCACTTCGCTATGCTGCGCCAAATCAGCCATTACGACCAATTCGTTGTACCATTTTGAATAATCTGTTGCCCTTGATGTAAGCTTTTCCGCCATCTTTACTTGGTATGATTGTTGAGTTAATTCGAGCGTAAAAGTAGGTGAAAATTTTTCGCTACTTTTGATATAGTCAGAGTAATTCAATAAAAATAATTCGCAATGGGTTCTTTCAAATTTCATCTTGTACTGCTAACCATCATTGCTCTCTCAACTGCTTGTAATTCGTCTAAAAGCACCACAGGGTCGACGTTCTACGAGGATGATGAGGTTTATTACACTCCTGGTGAGACTTTCATAACGGATGTTCCTAACTTCAAATCATCACCTGCATCAACTCCTGAAACTACATCACCATCAGTGGCAGAATCTTATCCCGAAGAAGATTATTACACTGAAAATACAGGCGACGGAAGTACGGTTAACAATTATTATGGCGACGTTTATCAAGACGTGAATGGCGGATTTAACACAGGTTGGGGAAGTCCCCGCGCACGACTTGCTTGGTCGCCACTGTTTGGATGGAGTATGTCTTACGGCGTAGGTTGGGGATATGATCCATTTTTTTATGACCCCTTCTTTTACGACCCATGGGCATTTAACAATGGCTGGGGTTTCAATAATGGTTGGGGTTTTAATAATGGCTGGGGTAATCCTTATTGGGGAGGCTATTACGGCTATTCTTCGTGGAATCGCCCCTTTGGCACTTGGGGTGGTTGGGGAAATAGTTTTATAGACAACGGAAATTCAAATGGTGTTATCTACGGTCACCGACCCTCGTTTAGCACCAATTCAGTGAGTAATAGTTCTTATGGCAGCGGGACCATTTTTAGAGGAAGAAATAATTTTATTAGACCAGCATCAGGCAATCCGTCATCTACTTATGGATCAGGCAAGCCTTCTTCAGGTTCAGTGCCAAGGGATCCAGAAAGAAGTACTTCTCCATCTACAACAAAACCTAATAGGGGGAATCAAACAAATAGACCTACGCAAGGAGATACTCCAGGAAATGTAAATCAACGACCTGGTAGAACAGAGCCCAATCGCAATCCTAGTGTCGAACCAGAGCGAGGTAATGGTAGAACATCTCCAGAACGTTCGAGCCCTCCAAGCAGAAGTGGAGGCGGTTCAATTGATAGAGGCAACTCGGGAGGTAGCTCTTCACCGAGCAGAAGTGGCGGAGGTTCTCGCAGTGGAGGTGGATCATCGGGTGGAGGTAGACGTCGTTAAACACTAATTTGAAAAATATGAAATCCCAATATATCATAGTACTAGGGCTATTGGTGGGGAGTTTGATGCCTCAACTTTTGCAGGCTCAAAACGAAGTTGATGCCTTGCGCTATTCTTTTCAAGGAACACCAGGCTCGGCAAGATCTCTCGGTATGGGAGGAGCCTTTGGAGCATTGGGTGCGGACCCTTCATCCTTTTGGAATAATCCAGGAGGACTGGGGATGTATAAGCGAAATGCATTTGAACTTTCTTTTAAGTATAATGACCGCACCACATCTTCATCTTTTCTCGGAAATGATGAGGATGCAAGTGATGTTGGAACACGCATTCAAAATCTTGCGATGATCACTACCCGAAGGTCAAACAAAGACGAAAGATTACAAGTGACTTTTGGCTTCGGTATAGGGAATTTGAATACGTATGATGAAAGAATAAGAATAGAAGGCACGAATAGCACCAGTACCTTAATGGACGTATTTGCATTCCAAGCCCAAGGAACTCCTCGAGATATCATTTATGATCAGTTCCCTTTTAGCGCTGGTTTAGCCTACGAAACTTACCTCATCGATCCACTTGACACGATCGCTCATACTTACATTCCTGCAGAAAATGCTAATCGTACTTCTCAAACAAAAGTTATTGACCGATCTGGTAGACATAATGAAATGACATTTGGATTTGGTTTTAATTTCGATGAAAAATGGAGTGGTGGATTTTCGTTAGGGATTCAAACTGCTTTTTTCAGAGAGACTAGTTCCTACACGGAAAAATTTCCTGAATCTGATTACATTGTAGGCTACACCTTCAATGAGGACATCAATGCCGGTGGAAGCGGAGTAGTGGCCAGAATAGGAGGGATCTACAGGGCTTCTGAATGGCTTCGAGTGGGAGCAGGTTGGCAGAGCCCAGTGCGCCTAAATATCGATGATGCTTACAGCACATCTATCAATTCTAGTTTTGTTGATGGAAGTACATTTAATGCTTTTTCTCCAGAGCTAAGTAGTAATTTTTCTGTACGAGTTCCAGGAAAATTAATGGTTAACTCAGCGTTTATTTTGGGGAAGTCTGGAGTCATTGCAACAGATTATGAATACACAGATTTCAGCAATATCCAAATGCGAAGTGAAGGCTTAAGTTCTGATTATAGCTATGAGGAAGAAAATGAAACCATTCGAAATATCTATACTGTTTCTCATAAAGTGAAAGTTGGTATGGAATGGAGATTAATAGAATGGTTGAGACTGCGCGCAGGTGCAAGCTATCAAACAAGTCCATTTGAAGATGGCGTTGCACAAAGTGACCCAATCTTAAATTACACGGGTGGGATTGGTTTTAGAAAGGGCAAATTTTATTTAGATTTAGCTGGAAGTTATCAAGCGGGTTCGGAGTCTTATTGGCTTTATAATCCCGCTTTAGTAGATGAAACAAGAATAGATACAGAATTGATATCAGGAATAATCACATTTGGATTTAGATATTAAAAAAAAAAAACCTCGGCATCGCCGAGGTTTTTTTTTATTTCTTTTTGTCTGTGACAATGAATTCTGTTCTTCTGTTGACTTGATGTTTTTCTTCGTCGCACATCACTCCGTCCGCACATTCATTCAAGAGCTGACGTTCTCCATATCCTTTACTGATGATGATTGATCGAGGAACACCACGAGTGATAAGATATTCAACAACTGCTTTTGCTCTCTTCTCAGAAAGATCATCATTGAACTCCAAACTACCGCGGCTGTCGCTATGGCTTTGGATTTCGAATTTCAGATTTTGGTTGTCTCTGAAAAGCTTCACCAATTGATCGAGGTATGGGACAGCATCTGTTCTAATTTCCCATTTGTTATAATCCCAATAGATATTCGGAACAGGATAGTTTCCTTTTCCGTTTTTGTTACTTCCTTGATTACCTCCATTTTGGTTTCCTTCTCCGTTGTTCGTATCACCATTTTTATTGCCACCGTTGTTATTTCCGCCATTATTCTCAACTACTGGAGGTGTAACAATAACTTGAGGCATTTCAACAACTTTCTTAATTACTTTATCTTGTGTCACCCCTTTAGTGGAAATGTTTTCAGATTCTCCGAAATATCCATCCAATTCAGTTTTTACTTGGTATTCATGATTTGGTTGAAGTGGAATATTGAATTTTCCTTCAGCATCAGAGAAGTATGTTTTCTCTTCTCCCGTTGTAAGATCTTTAACGATAATTTTTGCTCCACCTAGTGGTAACATGCTTTCTTTATTCGTTACTAATCCTTCGATGGTAATCTTTGGGTCCAAAATCTCGAATCCATAGATGCGGTCTGTTCCTGAACGATCACTTGACAAGTAACCTGTTTTACCATCTTCGTTGAAAATGATACTGAAGTCATCAGAACTTGTATTCAAAGGATATGAAAGGTGCTGTGGAATGCCCCAAGCTCCGTTTACATAAGATGTTTTCTGAATATCTAATCCACCCAGACTGTTATGTGCATCACTTGAGAAGTATAGCGTCTTATCATCTTTTAGGGATGGGAAAATCTCGTCACCTTTTGTATTGATATCTGTACCAAGATTAGTTGGAAGTCCGAAAGAACCATCTACTAACTTAGATTGGAAAATATCCATTCCTCCAATACTTCCAGGCATGTCACTAGCGAAGTAAATCGTTGTTCCATCTGATGAGAAAGTAGGGTGAGCATACATATACTTCACATCACAGAAAGGAAGTATTTCAGGCTTGCTCCACTTGCCATCTGCACCGAGTTTGCTTTGATAAAGCTGCGTTGGACTTTCGTCTTTATCATTTCCACTGAGTGCATTTTTCAATTGGAAGCTTCTTGTGAAAATCATTGTCTGTCCGTTCGGAGAAACCGCGGCAACAGCATCGTGATTTTTACTGTTCACATTTTCAAGTGGTACGAGTGCAGTCCATGTTCCACTTTCGCTTTTCGTTGTAAAAAGATCGGTGAATGCGCGACTAGTATATGGGTCTTTATCTCCTTTAGCAGAAGATGAAGTCACCAATAGACCTCCGTTATATTTTACCGCAGAGTAAACTGGGTTTTCGGATGGGATATTCACAGGGCTGATTGAGAAAAGAAGTGAGTCTGCACGCATCTCGTCGATTTTCTTACAGCTCTGCAGTAAATCAGCAGCTTCATTATTGCTAGCGTCACGGCTGATAATTCCTTCGAAGATGGTTCTTGCGTCGCTGTATTGTCCTACGGACATAAGAGCTTTACCATAGCTCATGCGATCATCATCATTATAAGATGGGGATAGAGCTACTTTAGAATACTGTTCGGATGCTGCTTGGAAATTATTTACTTTCAAATAGCTTTCTGCAAGCATTTTTCTGCCCGTTTCATCTTCTTTTTTTGCAAGCCCTTTTTCAAGATAAGTAATTGCCTCTTGATATTTCAAGTCTTGGTAGGCTGTTTTTCCGCTTTTAATGTATAGGCCTGCACAGCTGCTAAGTAGCAAGCTTGATGTGAGGGCTATCACTGATATTTTGACGAAATTCATGTTGTTCTTCTTAGTTGATTAGGTGGTGGATTAGAAATAACGAGGTGAACGAACTTTCAATTTCACGTCTTTTCCAAAGTCAAAGCCAAGCATTACCTCATGCGAACCATTGCTATAGTCGCCTATTGCAGTGGTTGTCCAATCGTAAGCATAGCCAAGTCTTAGCATATCTGTTACATTCCATTCGGCCATGAAGATGATTGCATCACCAGTTCTGTAGCCAGCGCCTAACCAGAATTTTTGAAAGAATAATACATTACAGTTTAAGTCAACTTCTGTTGGAGCTTCTCCTTGATATTTTACCAAAATCGAAGGCTTGATAGCAAGGATACTTGATGGTTCGAAAACATATCCGGCGTTCAAATAGGTGTGAGTCTTGAAGAACTTATCGTTCAATGTTACCTCCGGTAGAATTACATCATCTGCAGCATAGAGAACAGGCATTGATAGTCCCGCAAACCAATTGCGCTCATAGTAATAGATACCAGCACCCACCTTAGGGATAAATTTTGAGCTGATGTTAGCGACATAGTTAGGGTCGTTTTGATCGAATACAACTAGATCACTTAATGTTGCGCTGTAGAACGCGCCACCAAGTCTCAATCCAAAAGCAAGTTTTCCTCGACCAGTGGTAACTTTAGCACTTAGGTTAAGTGAAACTTCTTGTTGCTTAGTTACACCTATTTGATCATTTGAAAATGTCAAACCTGCGCCTAGTCTACGATTTGCAATTGGACCGTCAATTGCAAAAGTTTGCGTAGTAGGAGCACCATCAAACTTCAACCATTGACTTCTATGAAGTGCACTAGCGCTGAAGTAAGGATGCGATCCAGCGTATGCTGGGTTAATGACCAATCCATTAAACATGTATTGGCTTATCATAATTTCCTGTTGAGCGCTCATACCGAGTGCGCCAATCATGATAAGGAGTATGGATAATATTTTTTTCATTTCGATGCTTATTAAATGATTCATGTTTTTCATACTTGTTATCTTCTTAAGTCGACATAAGTATTGAATGAAACATTTCCACTAGTGAATATCACGAAGTAAGTTCCATCAGGAAGCTGATCTCCGTCTGAGTTTTGACCTTTCCAATCTTGGTTGTAGTTGTTCTTCTCATAAACAACATTACCCCATCTATTGAAAACCTTGAACTCGTTCTTTTGATATTTTTCTAGTCCTTGGATAACATACGCATCATTGAATCCATCTCCGTTTGGAGTTAGACCAGTAGGCCACTTTAACTCGCTTGGCTGTGTCAAAGTGAATGTGCTATCTACCTCACAACCGTTTGCATCAATTACAGAAACAGAGTATGTTCCTGCTGTAAGATTACCGACATCTTCTGGTTCAGGTTGAGTTGTTATGTGCGTCCAATCATAGGTATATTGAAGCGTGCCTCCTTCTACCGTGATGTCAATAGCGCCGTCATTTCCTTCATTGGTGCTAACATTGAAACCACCTTCATAAAGTGAAACATCAGCAGTTAGAACGAGTTGTGCTGGCTCGATGATATTGTATGTTTCTACTCCACCGCATCCTGCTTCGTCTGTCCAGGTCAATGTGTATGTTCCTGGCTCTAGATCTGTAATTGCTAGATCTGAAGAAATCACATTACCACCAAATGACCATGATACTGTTACATTCCCAGTAGCGTCAACGAAGATTGCTGAAATACCACCGTTGTTTTCACCGAAGCATGAAATATTGAATATTTCTGGACCGTCTACATGAGCAACGCTGACAGGTACGTTGAACTGTATTGTTGTGCTACATCCATTGTCATCAGATATAGTTACTGAATAAGGTCCTGCACACAAGTTCAATTGCTGGATTTGTCCATCAACTGTACCTGCACCTGTCCAATCAATAGTATAATTTCCATTTCCACCTGTAACTGAAATTGTAATAGCACCATTACATGCACCGCAAGTTGTAGCTTCGACTACAGAGGTTGCTTCGATTTGAGATGGTGAGCTGACATCAGTACATTCAGTGAGAATGCATCCATTGCTGTCAGTGATGGTGACACAATACTCACCATTAGTATCAACATCAATACAGTTTGATGTTGCACCGTTACCCCACTCGTAAGTGTAAGTTCCGCTACCACCGGTGACGTTAGCACAAATGTTTGTTAGACCAGTCGTACAATCAAATGATGTTGAGAATGAAACTGCAAGAACCGCTGGTTCTGTTATGGTGTATGTTGCTTCGAAAGTACATCCTAGGGCATCTGTAATAATTACATCATATGTTCCAGCACATAAGTCTGTAACAGATGGGCTATTTACAATGCCAAGTGATGGCCATTCTGCTGTGTAAGGACCTTCACCACCAAGTATTTCAAGTGTGATAGTTCCATCGCATGCACCATTGCATGATACGTTGAAACCTCCATCAAATTGTGAAATAGTTTCATTCACAACAATTGGCGAAGGCTCTGTTAAAGTAAAATCTAGAAGACTCTCACAGCCATTCGCGTCTGTAACGAGTACATTATAGAAGGCTGCACAAAGATCTGTTTGATCTTCGTTTGGATCAAGAATATCACCATCATTCCAAAGGAAAGTATAGCCAGCAACACCGCCAGATACAGTCAAGTCAATGCTTCCATCGCAAGCGTTAAAGCAAGAGATATTATAACCACCTGGGTAAACTGAAATTTGTGATGTGATTACAAGTGGCTCTGCTGGTTGAGTTACATCGAAGCATTCGATAACAGTGCAACCATTTGCATCTGTCACTTCAACACAGTAATTACCTGCGCACAAATCTTGAACAATTGCATTGTTTCCGAGAATGTTGTTAGAAGCGTCTGTCCAAACAAAAGTGTATGGTTCAACACCGCCTGCTGGAGTAACTTCAAGCACTCCGTCGCAATCACCAAAACAGTTCAGAGTGAATGTTTGGCTTGGATTGATTTGAAGAACTTCAATGGTCGCTGTGATAGGGTCTGATGACTCGAGTGTAACAGTCGTATTGAATGTACATCCATTAACGTCTACTACAGAGATGTCATAAGTACCATCACAAAGATCTGTTGCGAAATCTGTGATGAACGTATCACCATTTCCGGAAATAGTAACAGTGAATGGAGCAGTTCCACCAAATGGAGAAACAGAAATACTACCATCACAAATGCCAGTACATGGAGTAGGATTGGTTACAAATACATCAGCTTCAAGAATTTCTGGTTCTTCAACACAGTATTCAAATGTTGCTTCGCAACCATTGCTATCAGTCACATTCAATGTGTAGCAACCTGGATCAAGGTCTACTAGAGTTGTTGCATTATTTGCATTCGGTGCAACGGATGGCGACCATACGTAGACATTGTAGGCGTTAGTTCCACCAACAAGGTTAGGAGTGATTTGGCCATCTGTATTGCCATTACAAGAAACGTCTGTAATAACTGCATTAGAAGTAATTGGATCTGGCTCAGTAAGGTTGATTGTTGTTGTTGCTAAGCATCCATTGATATCTGTTACGTTCACTGCATATGTTCCAGCAGGAAGGTTTGAAACAAACGATGCATTTGGATCATTACCATATTGAGCAACATCCACTGACCAGTCATAGAAATAGCATTCTGGAGCATAAGCAACGCAGTCAGGAGTTCCTCCAGATGTTGTCACTGAAATTGAACCGTCAGATCCACCGTTACAAGAAATATTAAATTGTCCGCTTGCGTCGCTGGAGGTGCTTACGAATAAGTCCATTACCTGCGGAGCATCTAAACAAATTTCTTCTGTCATGGTGCATCCAGTTGCATCCGTTACTACTACAGTGTAGCAGCATTCAAATAGGTTATTGATGTCTTGTGAGCTTGCTCCGAAGAACACACAGTTTTGTGCAGTCCAAGAATAAGTGTACGGTCCAACACCTCCTGTTACATCAATGTCAATGCTGCCGTTATTTAATCCAAAGCAAATTGGATTGATAACATCAACAATAGAAATTTCAATTGGATCTGGTTGAGTAAGTGTATAAACATAGAAACCTGTGCATGCGCCATCCGTGATTTCAAGTTCATAGGTTCCGCCGCAAACGCCCGATAAATCTAGAGAGTTTGATACTACAGAACCGTTCTCATCTCGCCACGTTGTAGTGTAAGTTCCATTGGGGTTAACAGTGATGTTAACGCCTCCGTTACACACATCACCACAAGTTGGATTGGATGGAACACCAGTCACAGTGAAGGTTGTTTCAGTTCCAACATTGATATTAAAGTTACGAGAGCAACCGAGTGCATCCGTTACTGTTAAGACATAAAGACCAGAGTTCAAGCCTGTAAGATCTTCAGCTGTGCAAGGTGAGCAGCTTGGACCAGTGTATGAATAGGTAAATGGAGCTCCGTGACCACCTGATGTGCTCAAGATGTTTATTTCACCAAGGCCAGCATCCTCATCTCCGCATGGGTTGGGCACTGTTTCAAAAGAAACTTGAATTTGTGGAACACATGTAAGATCAACAATGATTGATACCTCACATCCGTTTGCATCTGTTGCTGTGAATACGTAGGTGCCACACGCTAAATCAGCGACATCTTCTGTATTTGCAACTACCTGACCGCTTGCTTGGTTCACCCACTCAAACGTATAAGGAGCAGTTCCGAGACTTGCAGTAACGTTAATATACCCATCGGTTGAACCAGGGCAGCTTGTATTATAACCGCCTGGATAAAGTGACACTTCATCAAGGGTAACCTCGAGTGGATCGATCGGATCGTTCACAATAATATCCAAAGTGTTTCCACTTGCACATCCGTTATCATCCGTTACACTAACTTGATAGTTTCCGCTTGGGATATCAGATAATACAGGTGTTTGGTTTGCTGGGAAGCCAGCCCACACGTAGAAGTATGGAGAGCAGCCGCCGCTCGCGTCAACAGTAATAGATCCAGTAGAAGTTCCATCACATAAAATATCAACTTGACCAATCAAGTTGACAAATAGTTCTTGTGGCTCTTCAATAACTACAGTATTCGATACTTCACAACCAAGCTCATCTGTGACGATAATAGTGTATGTACCCGCGCAAAGGCCAGTTACGTTTTGTGTAGTAGCAACAGTGTTGTTGTTTGAGTCAACCCAAGCAAAACTTAATGCGCCAGAACCACCTGTTACTGTTGTATTAACAGCTCCATCGCAAGCACCGTAGCATGAAATAGGAAAACATCCATTCAATAAAATATCTACATCGGTAATTGCAAGTACGTTGAATTCTACAACTGTCACACATCCAGAAGCAACACATCCAGAAGCGTCTGTAACAGTTACGCAATACTCACCATCTTCGAGGTTTTGAGGGTCTTCAACATCGCTTATGAATCCGTTAGGACCTGTCCACTCATATTGATATGGCGCATTGGCGTTGATTACTGTCAAATCGATGGAACCTGTATTGCCATTTGAACAATTAATTGGTTCCGCATTCAGACCTAAGCTGATAAATGAAACGTTGATAGTTACGTCGTCGGAAGAAACACAATTAGCAACTTGAGATGTAAGTGTATAAGTAGTTGTTTCGGTTGGACAAGCTGTCGGAGTAAGCGTATGCGCATCTGTTAGATTGTCGAAAGGGCTCCAAGTAAATGTTGAGGAACCAGTTACAGAAGCAATACCTGTGAGCTCAACACATTGTCCAGCGCAGATATTAGCAATCTCCGGTTGCACATCTACTACTAGGAAATCCTCTATGAAGAAATTCAAGCTGTCTAAAAACTCAGGACCGGTACAAAGTGGATTTGATAAATAAATTGTAATGTACTCAGGATCCTCACCAACTGCGTCGGCGAATGCTTGAACATCTATAGATACACTTGTTTCATTCGCTGGAATAACGGTTGTAATTGGTTCACCAGGAACCCCGTTTCCAAGTTGAGTATAGTCAACACCATTCAAAGCAGTTCCACCTATATAATAAGTCACTGTTTGAGGAGTTGATGCGGCTTCTTGTCGGCTGAAAGTAATTACACCATCATTACAACCTTCAATCATAAAATCTAAGCCACCAGCAGTAGCAGCAGCTACAACAACTGGATTAGATTCAATTTGACTTACTAATACATTTGAGTCATAAATTCTATCGCTACCATCTGCAATAACAAGTTTCAAATGATACGATTCGCAAGGGATCAAATTACCAACTGCTGCGGCAAGATTGATAGTGAATCCATCGAATTGGAATCCTTGGCCAGGAGGTGTCATATTGTTTACCCAATACTGAGAGTTCGTGTTAGCGTTTACAGTATTGATTGCTACAACAGTGCTCGTGTTAGGGATCAATGCAATGTTTACATCAGTTCCAATGTTTGGACCTGATATGAAGAATCCAAATACGTCATTAAATGGAGATCCTACCCATTCATTATATTCTTCAGAAGCGAAGGTATATTTGAAGCGAAGCGAATCACCCGAAGGAATGATATCAAATTCTATTTGACATGCATCGAAAGTATTTCTGCTCTGCGCTGCATTCAGAAGTGCACTTCCGGGAGCGGCATTGTTGTAGTTTGAACAGTTCAAACAAGTGAAAGTAGGAGGAGGGCCTAGTTGAGGCAAACCTGTTTCATCGTTTGGTCCAATTGCATTGATCGCCTTACCTGTTGAGAGCAAGATACCTTCTGAGGTGCCAATTTCTGTTCCGTTGATATTGTAGTATCCGTAAGAACCTGCAGCTCCTGTGACTACAACGTTAGAAATCTGAACGCCGGGTCCAACAAGGTTTTGAACCATTTGTGTCACAGGCATAGCAGTATCTACTGTCAAAGAACCAGGAACTTGTTGACCGAATGATTGAATCATTAAGGTCAACAGGAAGCTAGTTATGACTAATGCTTTCCTGAAGAATAAATGTTTTTTCATACTTAACTAAGTAATTGAAATATATGTGTGAGTGGTTTCTAAATAATTATCTGCCGTAACGTGCAGCTGAGCAGCGCTCCATAAATTTGGCATCATTGAAATCTGAGAGGATTTTTATCTCTCCAATATCGATACCGTTGGTTTTGGTTTTGAACGACTCTACCAATTGAGTAGCATTATTATTTCCTGACTTGATGCGCAAAGTGATCACATGCGCAGGTACGCAAACCTCTCCTAATTCAATGTTGGCATCGTTTTTTAAACGTGTTAAAACAGCACCATAAGTTTCAGGTGTAATTTTAGAACATTCCAAATAAATGAGGTTGTGATTTGAAGATGAGCTCTGTGCAGAGACATTTAGCGTTGATAATAAGCACGAAAAAAGCGTGCAAACTAACACAAGTGCAAACTTGTTATGCATAGCAATGTTGTAATTAATATGTTTAGGTACGACGCGAAAAATAGACGCATCGTTGCAAATATCGTTAAAATAAAGGTATTTGTAACGATATTGTGATAAACATTTTTTTGAGAAGTTTTTAAATCAATCGCTGCCTATTCAGCTCATACATGATAATACCGGCAGCAACCGAAACATTCATCGAAGAGGTCTTTCCTTCCATATGAACTTTTCCAAGGGCGTCCGCCTTTCTGATGAAATCATCAGAAATACCGGTGTCTTCAGCTCCCATCACGATACATGTAGGCTTTGTGAAATCCACTTGCTGGATCAATTGATCTGTTTTTTCGGTACATCCCACCAAACTAATACCTGATTCTTGAAGAATTTTTATCGTTTCAACCACAGATCTTGTTCGAGCGATAGGGATATGAAATAGCGCGCCAGCTGATGTTTTCACAGCTTCTTCATTAATTTGCGCACTTCCTTTTTCTGGAATAATCACACCATCAAATCCACTGCATTCCGCCGATCTGCAGATTGCTCCGAAATTTCTCACATCAGTTACTCCGTCGAGGTAGATAAATTTTGGGTTGCGAGCAGATTCAAAAGCGCGTTGTATTAAATCACTAAGTTCAAAGAATCCAATAGGGGATGTGAATCCAATGATTCCTTGGTGATTTGCTCTTGTAAGCCCATCCAATTTCTCAATAGGAACTTGTTGAATGGGGATTTGATTTTCGATTAAAACACGCTTGATATCTGCGTGAAGCTCTCCCTTCAAGCCTTTTTGAAGCATCACCTTGTCAAAGTCTTTTCCAGCTTCAATGGCCTCCATAATCGCTCGGAAGCCTATAATCATATTAGTAGGCTTGGGTCTTGGGGCTCTGGAGCCAAAATTCTTTTGATACAAAGGAGTCGCTTTTTAATAATGATAAATCCTGCCGCTTCGCCAAGATGAAACCATACGCTCCCAATGACTTCTAAACAATGGGTCGCGGTTTAACAAATAAACATTGTCACTCCATGGCGAAAATGTTTTGACAAAACGGAACTGCAAAGATGCAATAGAATTATCTTCTCCATACACCCAAATCTCGCCATCATCGGTTTTGGTGATGCGAGAAGGATGTCCAAAAATTAAATGTATCATTCCTCTGTCTGTTCTCCAACCTTCTGTGTAAGTAGAAAAATACTTGTTTGCCTCTTGAACTCTGGAGTAATAAATACTGATAAGATCTTTTGCCTTTGTCTTATCACCACTGCTTTCTAACCAAAATTGATCTACCTTTTCTTTGGAGTACTTTGTTTTAGTGAAATTGTCATATTCGGCCTTCGTCGTTAAATAACGAAGCGGCTGAAACAACTGATCTTGCTTTCGAACGCGAGGAAAACCTTTATTCACGGAGAAAAAGCTTTTTCCTTCTTGTAAAGTCGTATCTGCTGTCAAAAGGAATAGGCCTGAATAGCCATGAAACACAAGACTATCTGTCCATTTCAATACGGAAACTTCTGACTCAGAGAGGATTGGTAGCTCTGGCTCTGTGCTAGAAAAAGGTGCAGGAGGCAACTTGATTTCAGATGTATAATGCATCACATAGATATCGCTAAACTCTCTATTTCTATCTGAAAAAACGACTATAGAATCCTCCGGTAGCGTTGCGCTTTGTGTGTAGTACAGTTTTTTTGTTTTATTGTAAAGCAAATAATTCTGTGAAGAAAACTGGGATAGTTTATCTGATTTTATGGTTTGATGGTAGATGAACCCTCTTTGCACATCTTTAAAGTGGAGTTGTAAATCAAAAAGACCAATAGGATTTTTTACCTTAAAAATATTCTGGACATACTTATTTTCATTCGAAGAAAGGACGTCTTCAAATTGAAAAACACCGCTATCTGCAATGGCCTTAGTATCGATGGCAACTAGCTTAAACTCGACTTCTATTTTGGCTTTAAAAGGTCCTGTACCCTTTGGTCTAGAGTACAACAAATCCTTTGATTCAATATGAAAGATGACAGTACTACTGTCTTCGGAATGATGGTAAATAGTAGAAAGCGGATAGAATAATGACTGCGAATCATCATAATTCAGACCCTCCGTCGCAGAGAAACCCTTGCTCTTTTTACTGCATGACTGGAATGTCATCCCTGCCAAGATTATTAGCACTACTGCTAAAAGTACATTCTTAGTATGAAAACATAAAATTCGCATTCTCAATTATTACCATTTGAATACAATAATAGGCCTTAAAGCCCGCATCATGCAACGCAAAAATTGTCAAGCTTAGAAAATATTTCTAAATCCGAAGCTAATTTTCCCATTTCTAATTAGAATAGGGTTCTCAAATTGTTGACCTAGAGCATAATTAAAAGTGAAAATGCCTGATTTTGTTTGAAAATTAATACCTGTTCCAAATCCAAATGGCTGATCGTTCTCATAAAATGCTTGGTCATAAAAAATATAGAATGCGGTATTTTCTTCAGGCAAAAAACGATATTCAACAGTGGCTACCGACCATCGCTGAGCAAATATGGTTTCCTCATCTATTCCGCGCAAAGTACGCAACCCTCCAATTCTATATTTTTCATTTTGGAAAATAGAAGGGCTGTCTATGAACGCTCCTTGTGCACTAAGTTTTATCGTTTGTTTTTTAAAGGTCGGAGCGTATGTCTCGACATTCCATTTACCTCGATAAACATTGACAGCTTGTGTAGAGCCTTGGCCTTCTTCAGAAAAGATTTCTCTGCGTCCACTAGAAGCTTCTGCTTGAATCAAATAGCCTTTGCGAGGATTGTATAAATAGTCTAAAGCAGATTTTTGTAATGATAGTCCATAATACGTCCCGCTTACGTTTCCAATATTCTGTCCGGTGCTAAAGGTGGAGAGTCTATTGGTATTCTGATTTTCAACAAAAGCACTCAAATTGTTCGATCCTGTAAATAATATTTGAATCGTAAATCGTGCATTATTAGAAGAGAAAGTGGAATCTCTTCGATAAATATTTACATCGCCTTTAATGCCAAGCGGAGTAGAAAAAATGAATGGTAAGCCAATACCAACCTGTAAGTCTTGTGTCTGAGGTTGCAATCGTTTCCATACCAATGCAAAATCTTCTCCTTTGTTAATGGCGTTTTTCAATCTGACTTCAACATCTCCGGTAATGTTGATCGCACCTGTTGTTTCATTAGGTCTAACGCCTACTATTCCATTAAAGTAGTTCGCTTTTTTCTTCTGTACGGAAATGTAGATGATAGCCTTATTTTCTCGAAAAACTATTTCAACAGGTTTTGTGATTTCCAAGAATGGAATTTCTTTAAGCTTTTGTTGAATATTCTTAATAGACGACTCATTGTAAACTTCACCTTTTTTTATACCGATTTGATTGACGATGAATTTATAAGGAAAAGGGCCGCTTGATCGAACGATTATGCTATCAACTGTGATGAAA
>JAIXWP010000128.1 GCA_027491215.1 Flavobacteriales bacterium
GAGGGCGGGATTCAGTATTGGATGTGGCGGTGTTAGACAGGTGCTATCGTTTTTTGCAAAGATAAGTTTTCAATGACAAGTGACAATTGACAATTGACAAATACCGCGGATGCCGTGTATGCCGTGTATGCCGCGGATGCGGCAGAGGCGAGCTGCAGCTCGCCTTAAGCGGATATGGATATGGAGGAGGGAGGGAATAAAAAAACCCGAACAAACGTTCGGGTTTTGTATTTTGATTGAAATAAATCAAGGGAAGATACCGCGCTGCTTGTAAGCAACGTCGATTCTGCTGATAGCTTCAACGTAGGCTGCTGTTCTCCAATCGGTCTTATAACGATCAGCACATGCAACTACTTGATTGAACGACTTCACCATTTTAGCCTCAAGCTTATTGATAACATCGTTCATCTCCCAAAGCTCTCCTTGGCGGTTTTGTAGCCATTCGAAATAGCTGCCAATTACACCACCCGAGTTGCATAGGATGTCCGGAATGATATCGATCTTACGTTCGTTCAAAATTGCGTCTCCGTTTACATCGACAGGACCATTCGCTCCTTCTGCAACCAATGAAGCCTTGATCTGACCTGCGTTTTCAGCAGTGATCTGGTTTCCAAGCGCAGCAGGAATCACGATATCGCAATCCAATCCAAAGAATGACTTCGGATCGATAGACTCGCATCCAGCGAAATCACGCACACCATTAAAGTTTGGTGATGCATAATCGTTCAATGCTTCTGGATCAATTCCGTTTGCATTGTAAATCGTACCGCTTGCATCCTGAACTGCAATAAGAATTGCTCCTTCAGCAGCCATGAAATGCGCAGCCCAGTAACCAACGTTACCAAAACCTTGCACGATATATTTCATACCTTTCAATGACTTGTTGCGGTGCTTCGCCCATTGCTTGATAGTAGTAACAACGCCAAATCCAGTAGCGCGGTCACGACCTTCTAGACCACCTGATCCAACAGGCTTTCCAGTTACAACGTGCTTGTACATCGAACGCTCAGCCGTTGGCTTGGTTTGCATGTACGTGTCAGCAATCCACGCCATCATTTGCGCGTTGGTATTTACGTCTGGTGCTGGAATGTCCAACTCCGGTCCGATGTTATCACCAAGTGCGAATGTGAAACGACGTGTAATACGCTCCAATTCTGTTTGTGAGTATTGCTTTGGATCAATCTTGATTCCACCTTTACCACCGCCATAAGGCAATCCAGCAAGTGATGTCTTCCAAGTCATCCATGTAGCAAGTGCGCGTGCTGCGTCGATATCCACTGTTGGGTGGTAACGCAATCCGCCCTTGTAAGGACCTAGTGCATTGTTATGCTGCACACGGTATCCTGTAAAAACTTCGATTCTTCCATCGTCCATCTTCACAGGAAAGTTGACAAGAATTTCGTTGTTGGTGATAGAAAGAATTTTTCTAACTCCTTCGTCTAGTCCCATCAAATCAGCGGCTTTGTCGAATTGATGTTTCACATTTTCGTACATCGTCATCGGCCGCATTTCTTTATTTTCCATCGGTTTGTAGGTAAAAAAAATGTAGGTTCAAAATGATTTTAAGATGCAGATTTATCTCAAAATCGGGGACAACGTTAAGAAAAATGTTGACACCCTAAACAAATCTGCCCTTTTTGCAATTAAGAAGACTTTTTTAATAACGCTATTGTATTGATAATCAATATAGCAGTATTGGTGAGAATTATTGGAATAGAGAAATTTAACAAGATTCCATATACAACGAATAACATGCAGCCCACACTATTGATAAGGCGAAGCTTCTTGATGTCTTTCATTAGAAATGACACAAGTACAAATAATGAGGCGATATAGCCAACAATTTCCACAGGGGAGAATGACATAAATAAGGGTTTAGAGCGTACTAGTTGAGTAAAACCATTCCGGCTTTCGCTTGCTTCAATTTTTCAAGCTCAATCTTGGCGGTTTCTACTTGAAGATTTTCTTCTTTGATTACTTCTTCATTTGCAGAAATTTCTTTATTCAGTTGATCAATACTGTTCCGATGTGATGTAATCTCTGCTTCTTTTTTCTCCAAATTACTTTGAGTTTCCGAAAGCTTACGCTCCGATTGAAGCACTTTATTTTCGGTTGCAGTTACCTTGGAATTTTTGCCAATTAATTTCTCTTGAAGCTTTGATATTTTCTCTCTGCGCTTCACTAAATCTTCTCTCACCTTTTCTATTTTCTTCTCTGAAAGATCGCCTGTGGCCATCTTTTCATTGTAATCTAATTCTTTGTCACGAAGCTGAGTTTCGAGATTTTCAATCTCTTTTTTGGCTTGATCAGCTTCTCTTTTATCTAACTCTAATGTGCTATTCAAGCTGCTTTTATCAGCATTTATTTTAGAAATATTGCTGCGCAAATTGGTGATATCCCCTTGTAGTTTTTCGATTGATTTTTCATGTGATGTCTTGTCTTTTTTCAAGCGCTCGCCTTGTTTGACGGCCTTTTCAGAATCTTTTACTTGACGGTCATAATTGCGTTGTAACAGAGCAATACGATCGTCATATTCTCCAATATAAAATTGATGAATTCCCTTTTCCATCATCGCTTTGGTCTTATCCATAAGTCCTGTGCCATCATTGGGAGTCGAATACTTTTGCTTTGCTTTAGACAGCAAGGTCATTCGAATGAAGTCTCCGTCTTTTTCAATTTTGTAAAGAACGGTAACAGAATCTGGGGACAGCGCAATGCTCACAAGTGGGCCGCACACATACATGCTGCCTTCACGATGTCCTTCCAGCGTATAATTATTCTTGATGAATTTTTTCCAAGATTTAGCAAACGTATCATCTTCACCGAAGATCATCACTTGCCACGCATCGCGCACTCCATCACCATGCAAAAGCGTAGCGCTCTCGATAGTAATGTTCGGCGTCTTGAACAAGGCATTGGTGATCTTGTCAGTTTGCGCATTGGTAAGAAGAGAGAAGAGAAGTAGGATAAAAGCGATCGGTTTCTTCATACTACAAAGGTAGTCATTCCAAATTACTCTATTTTGGATTGCGTATCTTTGTGACATGGCAAAAAAGAAACAGAACTACGGTTCATTCAAAACACAGCTTCGCAAGGAAGTCAGAAGTGTATTTGAAAAGAATGATAGAAAGCCTCTCAACTTTAAGCAAGTCGCATCCGAGCTCGACATCACAGATAGTGGTGTACGCATGCTCATCAATGATATCTTGGAATTAGAAGCGAAAGAAGGTCAACTAAAAGAAATCGAGCGCGGCAAATTTGTGCTCGCTAAACCAAAAATTTTCACTGCTCTTGGACGTATCGAAATCAATCGATTTGGAAAAGGATATGTATCTGTAGAAGGTGAAGAAAAGGACATTGAAATCCCAAAAGGGGAAACCAAATTTGCACTTCACGGTGATATAGTAGAAATTACTTATAACCCAAGTGCACGTCGAAAGGAAGGGTCAATTATTCGTGTGGCAGAACGCTCGCGTCGGGAGTTTGTGGGTGTTATCGAATCAGGAAAAGGCGGCACTTTCATGAAACCATCGGATAAAAAAATCCACGTTGATTTTTATATTTCAAAAGAACAAATGAACGGCGCAAAGGATGGGGATAAAGTTCTCGTCCAGATTTTGGATTGGGACCGCCCCGGAAGCAGCCCATTCGGCCGCGTGCTGCGTGTGTTCGGTCGCCCTGGAGATCACCAAGCTGAAATGCACGCGATCATCGCCGAGTTCGGATTGCCTTTGGAATTCAACAGAGGACTCGAAGCTTATGCAAATAATATTGAGCCAGGAATCACTCCGAAGGAGATCAAAGCGAGAAGAGATTTTCGTGAAATTCCAACCTTTACCATCGACCCTTTCGATGCGAAGGATTTCGATGATGCATTGAGTATTCAAAAATTGAAGAACGGAAATTATGAGATTGGTGTTCACATCGCAGATGTGAGTTTTTATCTTACACCGAATAGTCCACTCGAGGCGGAAGCGTTTGACAGAGCGACGTCGGTATATCTTGTAGACCGCACCATTCCAATGCTTCCGGAACGTTTGTCGAACTTCCTATGTTCGCTACGTCCGAATGAAGAGAAGCTTTGCTTCAGTGCCGTTTTTGAATTGGATGAGAATGCGGAGATCCACAGCGAGTGGTATGGCCGCACCGTTATATATAGCGACCGTCGATTCACCTATGAAGAAGCACAAGAAATTATTGAGGGTGCAGAAGGTGATTTCAAAGAGGAAATACACGTGCTCGATCGACTCGCAAAGAAATTGCGTGAGGAACGATTTAAAACAGGTGCCGTGGATTTCAATGGTGAGGAAGTGAAATTCCAACTTGATGAAAAGGGCACTCCTACTGGGGTTTACGTGAAGCGAATGAAGGACTCGAATCAATTGATTGAAGAATTTATGTTGCTTGCAAATAGAAAAGTAGCTGAGTTTATTGGCAATCCTAATTTGCCTTTCAACAATACTTCAAAGCCAAAGTCATTTGTATATCGTATCCACGATGAGCCGCTACCTGAGAAGCTAGAACAACTTCGAAAGTTTGTAAAGCAGTTGGGATACACGCTCGGAAAACCTACTGAGAAGGGCAATGCAAGTATCATTAAAGATTTGATCAAAGCGGTTGAAGGCAAGCCAGAGGAGAGCGTTATCAAAACGATGGCGATTCGAAGCATGGCAAAAGCAGAATACTCGACTCAGAATGTTGGACACTACGGATTGGCGTTTGACTATTATACCCACTTCACTTCTCCTATTCGTCGATACCCTGATGTGATGGTGCATCGTTTATTACAGCACTATTTAGACAAAGGAAAGCCAGTAGAGGAAAGTGAATATGAAATGAGATGTCGCCATAGCAGTGCTATGGAAAAGCGCGCTGCAGAGGCAGAGCGTGCATCTATCAAGTACAAGCAAGTGGAATATATGCTGGCTCGCAAAGGCCAAGTGTTCGAAGGAATTATTTCTGGTCTTGCGGATTGGGGCATTTATGTAGAAGAAAAAGAATCGAAGTGTGAAGGTTTGATTGCCTTGAATTCGATGATTGAAGATCACTACAGCTTTGATCCTGATCGCTATGTTGTTTACGGAGCCCGCACGAGACAAGAGTTTCATATGGGTGATACCGTACATATCGTAGTGGCGGATGGTGATTTGCAACAACGAACATTGGATTATGAATTGGCTGATAACCGCCGTCCAGAAGGCGGTGCCGCACGTGAACACGCAAAGAATAATCGCAGCGAAGGCGGCGTAGCGCAAGCTAGAGCATATGCTCGTTCTGGCGGAGGTGGCTCAAGAAGAAGCGGAGGCAAGAGTTTTGGCAGCGGCAAGAAAAAACGCCGTTGATGAAATAAATTCGGCAAAGAAATATTACATTTGCCGCCCCTTAGGGGAAATGCGCCTATAGCTCAGTCGGTTAGAGCAACAGACTCATAATCTGTGGGTCCCTGGTTCGAGCCCAGGTGGGCGCACTAAAAAAGGCTAATAGAATTCTATTAGCCTTTTTTGTTTTTTAGTGCTTTCGAGATTCGATTGATAGAGGTCGTTGAAACTCCAGCTTTTTTGGCATGATTCGGCCAGTGGCTTATCGCTTTTTGAACCTCTTCCATGATGCATTCGGGCTTTTTTATTTTGAAATGATTTGCAAGCTCGAGTAAATGGAATGTCGTTGGTTGTTTGCTTTCACCTGCTACCATTGTACTATGCAGACCATGCGAAGAACTAGAGAAAGTGAGATCAAATGCAGGAGCAAATTTCCAATCTCCTTTTTCATTCATTATGAAAGCAAAATTTTTGCTATGATCATCTTTATTGTGAGCGAAAACATTGAAGCAAGCAAGGCGAAAAACTTTGTCATAAGCAGAAATCTTTTTTTCTAGTTTAAAAGCACAATCAAGTATATGGCCGTAGTCGAGCATGCTCATTCTGAAATCGACTTCTAATAAGCCCGCTACAGAGTAAAGGTGTAAACGATTGTTCCCAATTCGATCAAACCTTTTTGTTCCAAAATAAGATCGGCCAGACTTGCCGGTAAAGAGTCGGCATTCGCTCATTTCGATTTTAGCTTCTTTTGCCATTAGGTAATAAGCGAACTCAATGTTCGCTATGTCTTTTGGATCAAAGGTCGAGGGGAATTTTATGATCCAGTGTTCATAGCCTTTTGGTAGAATTTCTGCACCAGAAATAAGGTGTTTCTTTTTGGAATGAAAGCCTACGTTTATTTTGGGCCTTGCCCCCCCAGATGATCCTCCAAGTACAAAGAGCTCATCAATTATTTCACTTGATTCTCCTTCAAGAATAGACTTAGTGGCCTTGGCTATTTGATCGAGTTCTGTTAAAGCGTCCGTTTCGATCTCTGTTTCAAAATAAGGTTGATAAATAAGGGCTCCTGGACCATTTTTACCAACAAGGGTAAGACGGTCTAGCATGCTGAAATCATTGCTATCGATGCCCTTTGCTGCTAATGCTCGATCAACAAGAAGTCGCCCCCAGCCATCGGGCAATGAGTCGGCAAAAACACCAAATAACCCATCAAACGGTGTTGTGTTCCCCTTTTTAGTCTCACTATTCAACTTTAACTTAAATGGTGAAAGTTCTATTTTTCTTTTTTTGAAAGAACTATCGAAACGAAAGAATATGGATTTGTCTACGAGTAATAGTTCGCCTACAGGGATTTCGTCCTTTTCGAATTTGAAGAGCACCCGAATTTTCTCGATAATGTTGCTCATTCTCTTGTGTTTTTGCTGAAATAATTCTCTATTTTTAAGAGATCATCCTGGCGAAAAATAGCATCGAAATCGTTGAGACGATCATATAAGTCCGAAAGCAAGCAAAGCGACTCAAGGGATATCTGACCAGTTGTTTCAAAGCGCTTTAAACTACCAAGAGAGACACCTGAACGAAGAGCGGCTTCTGCTTGTGAATAGCCCGCCTCTTTTCGAATGAGCTTATGCCTCTCAGCCAACATAAGCATTACATCAGTGGGTTTTCTATCTATCGAGTACTTGTTCATTTAGATAATATATTATACAAATATATCTATTTTGTATCGTTTTAGACAATATATTAGCTAATTGTATTTGGATTGGGCCCTGATTTGAAGGCCCACGCTGCTTAATGCAACAAATAGTATTCAGATCATTAAATGAATTCGTATATTCAAATGTAGTTAATGACATCTGCTTAAGGACGGACTCATTACTTTTGCACCATGGAAAAGAAGAAAGTGATGCTTGGCCTTAGACTCCCCACTGATCCGAGATGGGTGGAGATTGTGGAAGGAAATATTGAAGAAATTCTGACTGACCACGCCTATTGCGAACAGAAGGCTACTACCAACGCGATCACCAATATCGTGCGCTTCCCTGAGTACTCTGATATGGTAGAGGAAATGACGCGTATCGCTCAAGAGGAAATCCAACACTTCGGAATGGTTCACCAAGAACTATCGAAACGTGGACTCACCCTCGGACGAGAGCGTAAGGATCCATACGTTCATGACCTAGCAACATTCATCTTACATGGCGGTAGTCGCGAAGAACAATTTGTGGATCGCATGCTTTTCGGTGCTATGATCGAAGCGCGCAGCTGCGAGCGCTTCCGACTGCTTTCTGAGCGAATCGCAGATGAGGATTTAAAGAAATTTTACTACGATCTAATGGTCAGCGAAGCGGATCACTACACTACTTTCATCACGTTGGCAAGAAAATATGGTAAGGGTGTAGACGTCGATAAACGCTGGCAAGAATGCCTCGACTTCGAAGCGGGGCTCATGGAGAAGTATGGCAAACGTGAAACCATTCACGGATGATGTTTCAATTCAAAACCGCCACGCTCGCCGATATACCGCTGATTCGCGAACTTACGATGAAGGTATGGCCACAAACCTATCGTCCTATTATCGGCGAATCACAAATCGAATACATGCTCGAAATGATGTACAGCGAAGCTTCGCTGGCAGAGCAAATGACTTCAAAAGCATGTGAATTTGTTTTGGTAAACGACACCGAACGTTCGCTCGGTTTTGCATCTTTCAGCTATCAAGAGGGCAGTGTTTATCGGTTGCATAAGCTTTATGTAATCACGGATGCACAAGGCTCTGGAGCTGGTAAAGCTCTCATTCATGAGATTGCAAAAAGGGTTCTAGAAAAAAATGGAAATTGCATAGAACTAAACGTGAATCGACACAACTCAGCAGTTGATTTTTACAAGAAAATAGGGTTTAGCATTTATGGAGAAGAAGACATTCATATCGGGAATGACTTTTATATGAATGACTATGTCATGCGTTGGAATCTGGATTACTGATCCAATTCAATTCTGAATGTGGTTCCTTTATTAGGTTCGCTCCAACGAATGTATATCCTGCCTTTATGGTAGTTTTCAATGATACGTTTTACAAGCGAAAGCCCAAGTCCCCAGCCTCTTTTCTTAGTGGTATAGCCGGGTTGAAAAACCGTCTTCCATTTGTTTTTAGGAATACCTTTTCCACTATCCGTGATTTCCAAACAAGGTGTGCCATTTTCTGTGAAGATGTGTGCTTTTAAATGGCCCTCGCCATCCATGGCATCGACTGCATTCTTTATCAAATTTTCCAATACCCATCCGAAGAGCGGCAAGTTGAGCGGTGCCGTTACACCTGGTGTATCGCTGGTAATCTCAAATTTCACACGACGACTTACTCTGCTTTGTAAATAATCAATCGCAGAACGAACAGCTTCTTCTAAATCGAGCGCGTGCAACTCAGGTACCGAGCCAATCTTAGAAAATCTATCTGTAATGGTGTTCAGTCTATCAATGTCTTTGTTGAGTTCGGTCATGGTGCCGCGATCTACTCCTTGGGCTTCAAGTAAAGAACTCCAAGCCATCAAACTAGAAAGTGGAGTGCCTAATTGATGCGCAGTTTCTTTCGCCATACCGACCCATACTTGATTTTGCTCTGCTTTTCTGAAAGTAGAGAAAATGAGATAGCTAATGACCAAGAACACACCAATGAGAATCAATTGAAGAATCGGAAAATTTTGAAGTTGTTGCAATACCTCTGAGTCTTCAAAGAAGATGTATTGCTTGCCCTGTCCCGGAAGATCAATCGGTATAGGGGTATTGTCTTGACGCATGGTCTCAAGCTTCAAGAGCTTGGCTTCTTTTGTAGCTAAGGCGAGGGTATCAATATTACCCAAGCGAATAATTTGGGTTTGGGTGCTATCGGTAACAATCACTGGAACCGACGCCGAGTTGATTACCGTTTCAGAGATAAATGAATTAATCAAATCATCCATGGTGTGTTGCAACTCCATGAAGAGATAGCTGTCATTGTAATAAACCTTCAATCCTACATCTGGGAATTTGATTGGATCGTACTTCTGCTTCATCACTTGGTACAAAGAATCGATGTACTGACCATCGTTTGCCTTGTCCTGCGGGAGATTGGCGTAGTTGCTCAATTTTCCCTCTCCATCATAAATCAAAATAGGAATGGTACTATTACTCCAGATGTAATCGGTGACAAAAGTGAGATCGTTTTGATCCTCAGGGTCGCTGAGAATTTGATATGCCTTTGCTAGAAGATTCGCCTTTTTCCGCTCTTCATCGCGCAAGCCATTAAATAGATTCTCGGTGAATGTGACAAGCTGAGCACGGCGCTGAATAGCCTCACTCCATAATTCTACTTTCTCTCTTTCGCCTTCTCTGATGCGGTCTGCAATGTGATTGCTATACCAAAGAGTAATCCCCACGATGACCATCGCGACGAAGAACAAAAAGATTTTCCAACGCTGTTTATTGCTGTATAAATTCACATAGCGAATATACACGACTCAATGCGATTAACGACATTTCCAAACTCTGTTAACGCAATGTCCGAACACATAAGGCCTTCGCTTGTTTGAGTTATCTTAGTGGCAAATATTAGAACGGAGAGAGCGATATGATTGGATTTCGATTTACAGAGTTTATTCCAGACGCAGACAAACGAACACCGTTTGAGCGTCTGTTGCCCCTTTTTCTCGAACTTCTTAATTATACTTCTGGGGATGCAAAAGACACGTTGGATTGGATGGAGGAGATCGATAAGCAACAACCTATTTTTTCCGATAACTACAACCGTGATGACTTTGAACAAGAGTTAAAACGAAGAGGCTTTTTACGAGAAGAATATAAAAAAGGAAAGGGTCCAGGAATAGGAATAACTGGCAAGGCTGAGCAATCCATGCGTCAGCGAGCACTCGAACAATTGTTCGGGAAAATGAAAAAGAGCACGCGAGGAAATCACCGCACCAAACAAACAGGAAGCGGTGATGAGCCTACGGAGATGACGCGCCCATTTGTTTTTGGTGATAAGCCCGAACAAATATTGATGAGTGAATCATTACGCAATGCACAAATCAATAACGGCGCTGAAGAGTTTCTTTTAACCGAAAAAGACTTAGAAGTTGTCGAGACGGAAAATCTTTCACAAGCATCAACGGTGTTGATGATAGACATTTCGCACAGCATGATTCTCTACGGCGAGGATCGCATCACCCCGGCGAAAAAAGTAGCGATGGCATTGGCAGAACTCATTATGAAACGCTACCCAAAAGATACATTGGATATTGTAGTGTTCGGAGATGATGCTTGGCCTATTCAAGTAAAAGACTTGCCATACTTACAAGTGGGCCCTTATCACACGAATACCGTTGCCGGGCTCGAGTTGGCAATGGATATTTTGCGTCGAAGAAAAACAGGCAATAAGCAAATCTTTATGATCACCGATGGAAAACCATCGTGTCTCAAAGAAGGCGGAGAATACTATAAAAACTCATTCGGACTCGATCCATACATTGTTGGAAAATGCCTCAACCTCGCACGTATGTGCAGAAAGGCGCGTATTCCAATTACCACTTTCATGCTCACTGATGATCCATATCTCCAACAATTTGTAGATGATTTTACAGAAGCAAACAACGGAAAGGCACTATTTACGGGGCTTTCAGGGCTAGGCGATGGTATCTTATTGGATTACGAGCGAAATAGAAAAAGAAGACGATAATATTTATGAAAAATAATAATGCACGTCCCAGCACATTGGGCGAACTCAAAGCTTCAGGATATAAACCATTATCTATTTCTGAAGAACTAAGAAAGAATTTGATTGAAAAAATGGAGTCAGGTGATCCCATTTTTCCAGGCATCATCGGATACGATGAAACAGTTATTCCAGATATTCAAAGAGCAATATTAAGTGGGCATAGCATGAACCTTCTCGGATTGAGAGGTCAGGCTAAGACGCGCATGGCACGCGGCTTAACGGGACTTCTCGACGAATGGATTCCATTTGTGGCAGGAAGCGAACTCAACGATGATCCGCTACAACCGATTAGCAGATTTGCAAAAGATCTTATCACCGAACATGGTGACCTTACACCTATTGCATGGCTGCACAGAAATGATCGTTATGTAGAAAAACTTGCAACACCAGATGTAACAGTGGCCGACCTCATCGGCGATGTGGATCCTATCAAAGCAGCCAACTTGAAGTTGAGCTATAGCGATGAACGTGTTATTCACTTCGGGCTAGTGCCACGCAGCAACCGTTGCATTTTTGTGATCAATGAATTGCCGGACTTGCAGCCGCGTATTCAAGTGGCATTGTTTAATATTTTACAAGAAGGTGATATTCAAATCAGAGGATTTCAATTGAGATTAGAATTGGATATTCAGTTTGTGTTTACTGCAAATCCTGAAGACTACACCAATCGCGGAAGTATCATCACTCCTTTGAAGGACCGTATTCAATCGCAGATTTTGACGCACTATCCAAAGTCAATTGAATTATCACAAGAGATTACGCTGCAAGAAGCGAATATTCGTCCCGAGCAGCACAAGCGTGTTGCAGTGCCTGCTTTGCTCAGCGAGTTGATTGAACTGATCGCTTTTGAGGCACGCGAATCGGAATATGTCGATCAAAAGAGTGGTGTGTCTGCACGTTTGACGATCAGTGCTTATGAGAATTTGGTGAGTGCCGCAGAGCGCAGAGCGATTATTAATAAAGAGAAAAATACCATTGCCCGTGTTGGAGATTTATTAGCCATCGTTCCTGCGATTACAGGTAAGG
Source organism: Flavobacteriales bacterium (assembly GCA_027491215.1). Taxonomy (GTDB): domain Bacteria; phylum Bacteroidota; class Bacteroidia; order Flavobacteriales_D; family Sanyastnellaceae; genus JAIXWP01. Next base: position 12,091 of record JAIXWP010000128.1, read on the forward strand.
TGGAGTTGGTTTATGAAGGTGAGCAAGAAGGTCCTCAGTTTGTAGCCCTTCGATTATTGGGACAAGCGATTCGAAAGAAATTTCCTCAGATTTTCCCAAATCCGGATACATTCAAAAGAAAGAAAGTGGACAGTCCGTATGATCCCATCATTCAATGGTTCGGTCAAAATCAACTAGAAATAGAGCGTGATATTACCTCTAAAGATTGGGCGGCTGCCCTGTATTCGGTGCCAATGTTGGCTGACTTGGCTAACAAGTATTGCCCCGGCGCTTCAGAGACAGAGCGACTACTTATGATGGAGTTTACGCTGCATGCACTGGCTGAATATAGCCTCATTGGTAAGAGTGTGATGGATTCAAGCATCGAGTTTTCGGATGTGATGAATCAATTATTCTCTGAAGATGATGAGGATATTAACTACAATTAGGCTTGGAATCCTAACATTGTAGGGTAAAAGGCTCAATAGCGGTATTGTCTATCGAATCAAGGCTTATTTTAGCCCGCCGTATAAATAAAACCTGTATGAAGAAAAGTTTACTTGCGCTGTCTCTCCTTTTAGGCGGTGCTTTTGGAGTGATGGCTCAATCTGCTGATGACGTTCGCTATTGCGGACAAGTGGAAATGACGCAAAAGATGCATCAACACCACCCTGGCTGTGCTCATGATGCAATGGTGAAAGATGCAGAACTCGATGAGTGGACGCGTCAATTTGCCGAGGAGGAAGCCAATCGTGGAGGCGGTCAAATTATTTATACAATTCCGGTTGTATTCCACATCATTCATGACAACGGTCCGGAGAACATCACTGATGATCAAATTCATGATGCGATGTTTATTCTCAATCGCGATTTTAGAAAACAAAATGCTGATACAGCTGCCATCGTTCCTGAGTTTCAGGATATCGCTGCAGATATTGGAATTGAATTCCGTTTAGCGTCATTAGATCCTGATGGAAATTGTCATCCTGGTATCGTGCGCGTTCAAAGCCCGCTTACAACAGAAGGTGGTTCTGAGATGAAATCATTGAGCATTTGGCCACGTAACTCGTACATGAACGTATGGGTATGCCGCGATGCAGGCGACGGGACTGCAGGATACACTTTCACACCAAATAGTGTGGATGGAAACTTTGGTTTGTCAAACGACGGTATCGTTTTGAGATACGACTACACTGGTTCTATTGGTGAGAGTAATATCACACGCAGTCGCACCTTGACACACGAAGTGGGTCACTGGTTGAACTTGCGTCACACTTGGGGTCCAACAAATAGCCCTAACGATCCAGCAAACTGTGATTTTGATGATGGAGTAAGTGATACCCCAAACACCATCGGTTACGTTTCTTGTAATCTTGCCGGAGCTTCTTGCGGAAGCCCGTTGGACAACGTTCAGAACTATATGGAATATTCATATTGCTCACGCATGTTTACTGAGGGCCAGCGCACACGCATGCGCGCTGCAGCTAACAGTAATGTTGCTGAAAGAAATGAATTGATTACTCAAGCAAACTTGATTGAAACCGGCGTAATTAATCCAGCACTGTGCTTGGCTAAATTCACGGTTGATGCAAACACTGCTTGTCTCGGTCAAGGCATTCAATTCAGAGATCGCTCATATCACGGTGTTACTACATGGACGTGGGATTTCGGTGATGGTACAGTGCTTACTGGAAGTGATCCAGCAGTGTACCAAGACCCTATTCATATTTATGAAGTACCTGGTACATATTCAGTATCGTTGACTGTTGCTAATTCAGCATCACAACTTACTTATTCGTTGGATAACATTGTGACAGTATTTGATTACGGACAAGAAGAAGCTCCATTTAGCGAAGGATTCGAAAACGAATGGCCAAACGCGGCATGGGCTGCATACAATCAGAACAATGACCTAACATGGGAAATTACCACGAGCGCAGAATACAGCGGGAACCGTTCTTTGAAGCTTCGTAATTTCAGCAATACTGTAACAGAAAATATCGACGAGCTAATTTCTGCAACATATGACATGAGTGCAATGGATACAGTATTCTTGACGTATCACTGGGCTTATGCAAATAAACTAACTGAAGAAACGGAAGACAGATTGCGCATTCAAGTGTCTGGTGATTGTGGAACAACATGGAGCACTCGACGCACAAGAACAGGTTTTACAAACCTTCCTACTGCTAATCCAGTAAACTCACAATTTACACCATCTTCAACTGCGCAGTGGGATACTGAAACATTGATGATGAATAATCCTGATTGGATGACAGATGGATTCCGCGTTCGTTTCGAATTTACTGGTCGTGGTGGTAACAATCTTTTCTTAGATGACATCAACATTACATCATCTGATACCATCACTGTTATCCCAACAGGGGTGCAAGAAATACAACCGATTTTCGCATATAGCATTTTCCCAAATCCTTCAAAAGATCAAACCAACGTGAGATACTTTGCATTGCAAAGAGAGCGCGTAAGTGTAAAGATGTACAACGGACTCGGCCAATTGATGGAAGTAATTGCGGATGAAGAAATCGCTGTGGGAGAGCATAACTGGACCATTTCAAAAAAGCCTGCTGGAATCTATACAGTGGTATTTGAAAAAAATGGATACAGACAAGTAGAGAAAGTTATGTTTGAATAAGACATATTTACCCAAAAATTAAAAGCCTTTCAATTCATTTTGAAAGGCTTTTTTATTGGGAAAAAATGAATAGCGCAGAATCATACACAGTAGCTATCTTTGTTTCCATGAATATCCAAACATCTAAGAATACAACAAAGGCAGCGCTTACTGCTGTGATTGTTTCAAAACAAGGCTCTTCGGAAACCAAGGGTTTGTCGAAAGAGGAGATGGCATACCTTCAAGCGCAAATTAAAGCGGAGAAAGATGTCGTTACATTTCAAACTTTAGGTAGTATTCGCAAGTACTTCATTATTGCGGCTTCTGACGATCAAGACCCTGCGATTTTGGAACTTTGGAGATCAAAAGGAAAGGAACTTCAAGCGTTGGCTTGCTCTATCAAATCAGATAGTTTACACATCATCAACGAAACTGGTGTAGCGTCTGCATCACTTGCATTCGCGGAAGGTGCGGCATTGGGAAATTATCAGTTCTTGAAATATCTCAAGGCTAAAAAAGACAACAAAAATTCTTTGGAAAAAATATTCGTTCAGGATTCTTCATTGAAAGATGAGAAATTGATCGAACTTAAAGGAATCGTTGACGGCACATTGCTAGCTCGCGATTTGATCAATGAGCCGGTATCTTACCTTACAGCAGTGCAGTTTTCAAAAGAAATGCAGAAAGCTGGAAAAGCTGCGGGATTCACTGTAAAGGTGTTGAATAAAAAGGAAATCGAAGCGCAGAAAATGGGCGGATTGTTAGGCGTTAATCGCGGAAGCATCGATCCACCAACATTTACTATCATGGAATACAAACCGAAAGGCGCGAAGAATAAGCGTCCAATCGTATTGGTTGGAAAGGGTGTTGTATTCGATACAGGTGGATTGAGCCTCAAGCCAACTCCTGGCTCGATGGATGAGATGAAGTGTGATATGAGCGGTGGAGCTGCTGTTGTAGGTGCCATGCACGCAATTGCTGCAAACCAACTTCCTGTGCACGTGATTGGATTGGTTCCTGCCACTGATAACCGTCCGGGCATGAATGCACTTTGTCCTCAAGACATTATTACGATGCATGATGGTACTACAGTAGAAGTGTTGAACACAGATGCTGAGGGCCGATTGATTCTAGGAGATGCTTTGAGTTATGCGAAAAAGTACGATCCTCTTTTGGTTATCGATTTGGCAACGCTTACAGGAGCCGCAGTGCGCGCGATTGGAACTTATGCCAGTGCTATCATGGGAACAGCAGATCAAGACATCATGCAAGATCTTTCGAAGAGCGGCATGAATACTTGGGAACGTACGGTTCAATTCCCGATGTGGAAAGAGTATGGTGATGAAATGAAAAGTGATATCGCAGATTTGAAAAACCTGGGTGGTTCGAATGCAGGACATATTTCTGCAGGAAAATTCTTGGAGCACTTCACTGCTTATCCATGGATTCACATTGATATCGCAGGTCCAGCTTACATCAACTCACCACAGAGCTACCGCACGAAGGGCGGCACAGGAGTGGGTGTTCGCATGCTATACAATTTTATCAAGAATAATTATGCAGATGCTTCTGCTAAATAAATAAGACTATGTCCGAAAGGAAAGACGACCGTTTACGTGTAGCTATTACCAGTGGTGATCCACATGGCATCGGATTAGAAACCATTTTGAAAGTGTTTTCAGATCCTCGAATGTCGGAGTCCATCACACCGATCATCTATGCGCATCCGGAAGCAATTAAGATTCACAAAAGACTTAATAATATTGAAGAGTTTCAATACACTTCGATTCAGCAAGCGAGCGAAGCTCATCCGAAAAAGGTGAATCTGTTGAATGTTTGGAAAGACTTCAAAGGCACACTGGAAGTGGGAACCGCGTCGAAAGAGGCAGGAGAACTCGCTTACAAGAGTTTGGAAGCAGCTACCGCAGACCTCGCGGCAAATAAAGTAGATGTACTTGTGACATCTCCGATTAATAAGGACATGATTCAAAGCAAAGACTTTGATTTTCCAGGTCATACAGAATACCTCGCAAAAATCGCTGGAACAGATAAGGTACTGATGTTTCTTGTCAGTGATAGCTTACGCGTAGGAATTGTAACGGGGCACGTTCCATTGAAGGATGTTTCTGCGGGAATTACCAAAGAAAAAATCCATGAGAAATTGGCATTGATGCAAGAAAGTTTGGTGAAGGATTTTGGTATTCCAAAACCACGTATCGCCGTTCTAGGACTCAACCCACACGCAGGAGACAATGGTTTACTCGGCACAGAAGAAAAGGACGTGATCCTTCCAGCTGTTCGCGAAGCTTTTGAAAAAGGAGGATTGGTATTTGGCCCATTCGGTGCCGATGGCTTCTTTGGGAGCGGTGCTTACAAGCAGTTTGACGCAGTGCTAGCAATGTATCACGATCAAGGTTTGGCGCCATTCAAGGCCATTGCATTTGATAATGGAGTGAACTTCACCGCCGGCCTTCCAATTGTGCGTACCTCGCCTGATCACGGAACGGGATATGATATTGCTGGCAAAGGAAAAGCTGATGAGTCATCGTTGAGAGCAGCAATTTTTGTAGCATGTGATGTTTACAAAAAAAGAAAGGAGTATAGAGAGTATGCTTCTACACCGCTACAGCGACAGGAGTTTAGAGATCGTGATGATTATAGAGAATCATAAAAATACAAAACCGAGCATTCGCTCGGTTTTCTTTTAAATATGCAAATCAAAGTTATTCTCATCGGCAAAACATCTACTTCTTATATCAAAGAAGGAGTGGAAGTTTATTTAAAAAGATTGAAGCACTATGTGAAGTTGGAAATGATAGAAATTGGTGATGTCAATTATAAAGAGCGTGATCGTCAGAAGGAAAAAGAGGGAGAGTCGATATTAAAACACATCAAAGCAGATGACGTCGTTTTTTTATTAGATGAAAAGGGCGATAATCCTACATCCCGCGAATTTGCTCAGTTTTTTCAGAAAAAAATGAATGCCGGAACCAAGCAAATGGTGTTGGTGATAGGAGGAGCATTTGGATTTAGTAAAGAAGTATATGATAGATCGAATGGTCTTTTATCCTTCAGCAAAATGACCTTCTCCCACGAGATGATCCGTCTATTCATGTTAGAACAAATCTACCGCGCGTTTACGATTTTAAAGGGGGAGAGTTATCATAATGACTAGGATTCAATGACAAGAGACAAATTACAAATTACAAATGACAATTGCCGCCCTGAGCGTTATGAAGCGTTAGCTTAGGATAGCGAAGGGTAGTTCCCAACCCATATCAAAACACCATTAAGAATTGAGAATCGTCCTTCGATACGCTCGCTTCACTCGCACTCAGGAATCAATTCTCAAAAAAGCAAATCCCGAATCCCGAATTTCGAATAAGCGTTAGCGTCATCCCGAATTTCTTCCAAGAACCAACAGCCAAGAACCGAGAACTAACTAGCTTTGCACTATGAAACAAGTGAAGTTTACCGACCTGGGAAGAATGGACTATAAGGAGTGTTGGGATTTGCAAGAACGCATCTTCGGAAATACTTGTGACATCAAACTCGAGAACCGCCGTAGAACGGACGGGATCCAAACTCCAACCATCGATGAGTTGCTATTCGTAGAACATCCACATGTTTACACCCTCGGAAAAAGTGGGGATATGGCAAACTTATTACTGGATGAGGAGGGATTGAAAAAAGCTGAAGCTACGTTCTATCCGATCAATCGCGGCGGTGACATCACTTATCATGGACCTGGACAAATCGTGGGTTATCCCATCTTTGACCTCGATCATTTTTTTACAGATATCCATAAATTTTTGCGTTACCTCGAAGAGGCGATCATTCAAACCCTCGCAGAATACGGTATTCAAGCGGGTCGTATCGAAGGTCTTACTGGCGTGTGGCTCGATTGGAACGATGAAAAGAAGGCGCGTAAAATCGCTGCACTGGGCGTCAAATGCAGTCGTTGGGTTACCATGCATGGTTTTGCATTCAATGTCAATTCTGATTTGGCTTATTTCAAAAACATCATCCCTTGCGGGATTGATGACAAAGAGGTAGCAAGCATGCACACCGAGCTCGGTCGCGCTGTCGATATCGAGGAAGTGAAGGGTGTTCTTCGTGCAAAATTGGCTGCTCTCTTCGAATACGTTGAGGCATAAAAAAAACCGCCTCACTTTCGTGAGACGGCTTACTCAATCAAATATCAAATTAAACTTTCGCTAATTCGCCTTTCAAGAAAAGAATCGCAGGAATAGCCACTGCATCTTCATTGCGCAATTCTGCAAGATCAATGCTCAACCAATCTCCAACGTGGTTCATATAGAACGTGCGCTCGATACGGTTGCTACCTTTTGACCACATCTCAATGATGGTATCACATTTTTCACCCATCAACTTTTTGCACAGCTCCATACGGATTTGTGAACGCTTGTGATCGTCTTCATTACGAATCATCAATACGGCAACTCTATTATCACCGCCTGTCCAACCTACAAGCTCGTTGTGGTTCATTTCTGGGAATACATGGTGCCAACAAAGCATTTTGCTATTCTCATTGATCTGCTGTCTCCAACGGATCGCAAGACCTTCATACTGTGCTTCAGAGTAAAGAATCGGAATGCGATTCACAATTTTCTCAGCAACAGATTTAGTTGTCGCACGAATCTCTGCAATATTATTTTCAATCAATGAGATCGTATTCTCAATGGATTTTTCAAATGAATTGTCGATCAAACCGTAAGCCTGAAGAACGTAGAACTGTTGTACAGCGCTATAACCGAACATTGATCTTGGAGGATTGCCTCCTGGAATGATGATGCAGTTAAGACCCATTTCTTTTGCGAAACCTGCAATTTTACCACCGCTGGTGATACATGCGATTTCAGCACCTTTCTCGCGCGCTTCGTGGAAGGCAGCTACTGTTTCTTCTGTGTCACCGCTATAGCTGCTGATGATCACAAGTGTATTGGCATCAACAAACGCTGGCAATACATAGTCATTGGTGCAAATAATCGGAAGTGGGCATGTTTCTCCAACAAGTTGAGAAACAATCTTTCCGCCGATACCAGATCCACCAAGACCTGAGATGACTACGTTGTTAAATTTCTTCGATGGAATGTTGAACTGAGCGGCACGACCGATCGCCAAGGCTTCGCGCAGATGTTGTGGAAAAGCTTCTACTAATGCTTTCATTTTTTGTTATTTATGGGGCAAATATAGTCTTTTCATTCCTCTACCAAACACTTAGTGTAAAAAACACACTTTCTACTTCGCTTCGCTCGTGATGGGTACTTCGCTGGCGCTCGTGACTGGTTTTCGCTGGCGCGAAAGACGGGTATTCGCTGCGCTCATGACTGGTATTCGCTGCGCGAATGGTTTTCCGCTCCGCGGAATGGGGGTGACTCGCTTCGCTCGTGTTGGGTATTCGCTTCGCGAATGGGCTTCCGCTCCGCGGAATCGATATTTGGCGGAGCCGAAAAAAAAACGGCTGAGAACCCTCAGCCGTTTTAATCTATTCAAAAACAAAAATTTACTTGTCATTTGTTCTCGGCAAAGCCGAGATCTCTTGTCATTTGTCACTTGTCATTTGTCACTTGTCATTTGTCATTTGTCTCTCCTATTTAACTCTCGCCAGGGTGCTTGCTACTCCCTCGTATTGTTTCAACTCGATCTTTACTGATCCGACCATTAGTTTGGCTTGTGCTAGGATCGGTAAGTGGTTCATGTCGTCTGTAACCCAGACACTGAGGTCTTCTTCTTTTTTGAATACGCGTCCTTTTTGAACTACTGGGGCAAATCGAATACAGTTAAAAGTACCAGCGTCTACTTTGATGGTTTCTTTACCGAGATACTTCATTTTGAGGGGAAATACTTCGCCATCAACAACAGTCATAATGGTGATGATGTCTCCTTTTTTCTTACCAGAATAATCCAAAGTTCTTGAGTAGAAATACGCGCTAATCATATCCTGCACGAAATCAGGTGTTGCGTATGCGTTTTTCTTTTCATCTACATAGGCACGTTTGTCCTGATGGAAAGTGTAATCTTGATTGATTTTATAACCACCTTCATCTGTGTGACGAATGAATCGGTAAGGAAATATACCTTCTTTGTCAATGTAAGTCTCATAGTGGTCGCGTACTTTGAAGAACCAGTCGAAAGAACCAAGGCTTTTACCTGTTCCAACGATGTGGTAAGCTTGACGGCCACCGAAGTTATACTTAGAATCTTCTACGGAGATAGTAGCTTCACCAGCATTGATCATTCCGTAGTGGATGCGATAGGTCACTTTTTCTCCCGCACGGAACGCGTTGTTCACGACACTGCGGTAGCCTAATGAAGGCAAGTTGTTGATGTTGACTTTAGGAGGTTTGTTGGTCTGACCATTAGCAAAGCCTACACTTAAAATCAGGGCGAAAATTATAATGATCTGTTTCATGTTTTCCCACTTTTCAAGAAGCTTGCCAATTTCAAAGCAAGCCTCAATCTATTGTCGCGATGCACTTCAATTCGATTGCAATCGGGGTGGGGAGAGAGTTAATTTCTACGGTTGTTCTGCAAGGTTGAGCATCTTTGAAATACTCTGCGTAAAGCCTATTGTATGTATGAAAATCACGTTTCATGTTGACCAAGAAAACGGTCACATCAACCAAGTTTTCCCATTTACTTCCACTTGCATCTAAAATAGCTTTAACATTTTGAAAAACGCTGTGGCATTGTGCTTCAAAATCGAATTCTAAAAAATTGCCATTCTTATCCAACTTCAATCCCGGAACGCCACTGTCGGTTGCGTCGCTTCCTGCTACCCTTGGACCAACGCCGGAAAGGAATAATAAATTGCCCACACGACGAGCATGTGGATATGAGCCTACTGGCTTTGGTGCTTTATCGGTTGAAATTTTAGAATCAGACATATTTATATTTTGTACAAAGTTAGTGTTTCCACATTACCATCGTTGGTATATACTTTTACGCTGTAAGTGCCCGGATAGATTGTGTTTACAAATAAGTTGTATTCGCCAACATCATATGTTTCTGCGGAAAGTTGAAGCGTATTTTCATAATCAAAAACTTCAATATAAGTGATGCCAAGACCCACTGGAGCAGTTATGACTACGCTCTCGATTGCTGGGTTTGGACTCATTTGAAATGAAGAGTTGTTTATTACCTCCATTTTGTCTTCGCATTCAAATAACCATTTGTATGCACGTGGAAACTCTCTTTTCCAAAACCATTCAGAATGCTGTCCGTCTGGCCAATCGATAAATTGAATACGATCGAAAGCATATCCTCTGTCGAGAAAGAGATTGTTATATTCCAACATATTCATCACCACCGACCCATCACCTTCTTCTGTGCCACACATCTGATAAATGCGCGCATTTTGGTTAATCTTATGCTCAAAAACATTTTGCTTCAATTCAGGATTGATCCAATAAGCGGGCGACAATAATGCAATTTTGCTAAACACTTCGGGATAAGTGAAGTAGGCATATGCGGAGATGTTAGCTCCAAGAGAAGAACCCATTATTGCTGTATTTGCACCATCATTTAGAGTGCGGAATTCCTTATCAATAGCAGGCTTTAGTGTCTTCACGAGAAAATCTACATATGCTTTTCCTTGAGCTGTAATTTTTTCTTCCGCATTATCATAAGCACAATACTCGTTAGAACGATTGATTCCTCCGTTGTCCACTGCCACGACAATTGCTTGCGGACAATTTGATAATGTAGTTGCAAATGATTCATCTACTCCCCATTCTCCAGCAAAGGAAGAGGTTGCGTCAAATATATTTTGACCATCTTGCATATAGACTACAGGGTAGCGCTTTTTTGATGTCTCATAATCTGAGGGAAGCAGCACCCATACGCGCCGACTGGTATTGAGCTGTGGCATTAAGAAATTATCATCCAATACACGAACTTGTGGTGTCACGGTCGGTCGGCGATTGATGTCTGCCCAGGTTTTTATTTTTATTGAAAAATTACCGGTCTTAATATTTCCTATGTTCCAGCTTATTGGTTTTCCACCCACAGAGTCTAGAGCCACAGTTGCTTCGCTTCCCCGGTGAATGCTCAGATACAAATCCGCTGAAGGTTGAAAGTCAAACTTGAATTGCCATTTTCCATTTACTTTTTGAAAGGCAACGGTCTGAGGTTCTGCCAAATCATTCGTTTGCGTGAGATAACCAAAGATGGTGTCTCTCATGGGTGTGAGCTGCGGCAAGGAATCAATTTGCAAAACCAATTGTGATTGCGCGGAAATAATCCAACACAAGAAAAATAATGTTGCTGATAAAAACCGAGCGTTCATTCGGTGGATCATAAATTATAAATCAATTTACCAGTGCGCTGAATGTTGCCAATCTTTAAGCGATATACATAAGTTCCTGCAGGCAGATTGCTAGCGGGTGCCCAGTCGAGGCGCTGTTCTCCAGCGGAGAGCGTACCATAAGCTTTTTCATAAACTTTCTGGCCTTTCAAATCATATACTACCAAAGAAACTTGTTCTGCTTTTTTGGTGCTGAATGACCAAGCAACATTTTCTTTAAATGGATTTGGGAATACCAATACATCTTTCGTCAATGTGCCTATCGCCTCCACACGAGCTGCTTCAATCGGATCGAGAGAACCGGTGTAGATACCATTACCGTGCGTTGCAACTGCAAGCGTTCCATCATAAGGGCGCGCTTTGACCATATTGATGACAACGTTTCCAATGGTTTCTGCCCCTTCCATTTCCCAAATAGTATTATCTCCGTCTAAGACTGATGTGCTGTACAATCCTGCGCTTGTTCCTGCAAAATAGATTTGCGGTGTGCTTGGGTAAATTTCTACCCAATAGACTGCAGGGCCGTTACCTGTTCCATCTGCATTTTGCTCAAGGTTTCCACTGATGTCTTCCCATGTTGCTCCAGCATCAGAACTATGGAAAATACTTCTCACACTGTAGTTTGAGAAGCTGACCATTACTTCGTCTTCATCTAGATCATTTGCAGCTACACATGATGTATATGCACCGCTTGGGAAAAGATCGCTTGATATTTCTGTACGCGTTGGGTTCGTGTAAGTGGTATCGAGTCTGAATACGCGTCCGCCGCTTGATCCGTAATAGATACGATCATTGTTAATCACTGGCTGATCAAGTGTTGTAATTGCACCAGCAGAAAGTGGGATCAAACTTTCACCAATATTATCCCAGAATTCTGAAGGAAGTTTATTGATATAATTACCTGTTACAGGAATCGAGCTAACATTCGGTAAACGCCAGATGGTGCGGTTTCCAGCGATGAACACGTTGTCATGATTAAATGCGTCCAGAATAAGTGGATTGATGAACAGATACTGTGGACCACCCATTGGATCGATACGCTCGGTGTTAGTAAGCACACCGTTTTCATCGATTGTCTTTTTGTACATTCTGCCCAATTGACTGCTTGTGATGATAAAGTTGCGACCTTCTGGAAGAGCGCAGAATGCGCCATCATCAGCATGTACTTCTTTCCATGGAGCGAGATTGTCATCTGAATTGGTAATCCAGGTTCCGTTGTCTTGCATTCCACCGAAAATAAAATCAGAATCACTATAACCTTGCTCCATCGCAAGTGTGTAGAATTGAGTAGTGCGATAGCCGGTGTTGAGAGGAGTCCACATCACTGAATCAGCAAGCACATCATCTGTGCGATACACACCGCCATCATTTGCACTGTACATCACGTCTGGATTGCTATTAGAAAACACCATCCAGTGTTGATCGCTGTGGTGATTGGGATAGCTATAGTTCAAAGGATTTTCAATATTGCAACGATACCCCCCAATCCAATCATGGTCATCTTGAGTAAATGCACTCATGCTTCTGTGAATGTTCACACCACCGATGAAGAGTACTGGTTGTGTAGGGTGGTGCGCCATGCATAAGTCGAAGCTATTCTGTGATCTGAACGTTCCGAAATCGAAGTCTGTTCCGATTTGAAGCGTGCAATCATCGTCAGGAATATTAGAAGAGAGGTTGGTCCAAATTCCACCAGCACCTTGACCATTTCCTGAAACGTAGGTGTATTTATAAAGAATGTGTCCAGTGGTCGAGAAACTGTTGTTAGGCATTTCCCCGATCATATAAACTTCGTTTGAATTGAGAGGACTCACGCAGAAAACCAATCGTTGCTGACCATACCATCCAGAAGGAGTGATCGGAGTCCAATCGATACCATTTTCTGAACGGAATACCCCTCCTTGATTTGCTCCGTTAGCGAACGAGAAGCCTGCATAGACAACACCTTCAGGAGTTACAGCAAGGTCAACGTAACGTGATCCGCTGCCGGTGAATCCGAGTACTTGCGACCATGTTTCACCACCATCAGTACTGCGAATGATTCCATTGAAAACAGCTGCGTACACTTCGTCTTCTTCAGTGTTTGAATAGTCAATGGCCATGTTTTGGATAAAATCATAAGAGCCATTTTGAAGGATGTTCTGTGGCGTATTACTTACCGTGGAAGCGAGAGGCTCCCAGGTTATACCATTATCGGTGCTCTTGTAGATTCCATCACCGCTGTAAAGAGAGGTAAACGATGTTCCGCTCACAACTCCATAGAATTCTTCACCTGTTCCAAAATACCATGTGTCTTCATGTCCCGCTCTCTTGTCCTGCACGATGCATGACACGCTGTGCATTTGATGCGGAGCGGTAGATTTATTCCAAGAAGCTCCGCCATCTGCAGAAC